>NZNL01000077.1 GCA_002694855.1 Gammaproteobacteria bacterium | reverse complement strand
CTCCAGCGGTGGATTGATTGCGTGCAACAACGGCGTGATAGGCAGTCATGACCTGATTCAACGTAATTTGCTGTATTCGTGGCAAATTGGCTTCACTAATATCTAGTTCTTCCAACACCTGCTTAGCCAGGTAGTTCGCACGTTCGCGATCAGGCAGGCGCAATGTGGCACCGCTCTCAATGACAGCTGTGTGAAAAAGGCCCTTGCCACTAGGCATGCCCAGTAGGGTTGCCACTTTACGCCCACCGCCCGATTCACCAAAGATCATTACCCTATTCGGATCTCCACCAAATTGTTCGATATTGTTCTGTACCCATTTCAAAGCATGGACAATGTCTTGCATGCCAACCGTTCCTGAAGATTCGAATTGGTCGTGCCCCATGTCTCCAAAATGGGTAAATCCCATCATATTCAGGCGGTGGTTGATGGTGACAACTACAACGTCACCGCGCATGGTAAGGGTTGTACCGTCATAGCGAGGGGAGGAGCCAGACAGAGTTCGGAAACCGCCGCCATGGCACCAAAACATAACTGGGCGTTTGCCGCCGTCATTTATGCCGCGGGTCCATATATTCAGTACCAAGCAGTCTTCGCTCTCGAACCCATCCTGTTGAGAACCTGTCGCGGGATTGCTTTGGGGGGCAGCGGGTCCGTATTCGAAGGCCTCCCTATATTCCCGCCATGGGATCGGATCTTTCGGTGGCATGAACCGGTTTTCGCCAGCTGTACTGGCACCGTAAGGAATCCCTTTGAAGATATTCACTTCACCGGCTTTGATACCGCGAATTTGGCCGAACTGGGTATTGGCATCGACGGTGGATTGTTGCGCTAGCGCAACTGCGTTCGGAAGCAACACGCTGCTGACGGATGTAAGGCGGAGGAAATCCCGGCGATTCATATTCATTATTTTTCTCTCTTATGATTTGCCTGATTAATTCAACCCTCCTGAGATGGTGAAGTCAACTCTGCCCGTGATAGTCTTACCAACTGCGAATAGGAAACCACCCATATGAGCCCGTCTATAGGTAAGCTAGTTTCAGCGGTTACTACCAGTTTTTTCTGCCTGATCTTTTCCGTATCAATTTATGCACAACGGGGGGACCAAACCATGATCAGCCCATCTCCAGTGGACGGTGTTACTTTCCGCTTTATCGAAGCTAATGATTTGCGCATGCGTATTGCTGAGGCCGGGGACTCGGGCCCACTTTTATTATTAGCACACGGGTGGCCGGAGTCTTGGTATTCCTGGCGGCATCAGCTCACTTTTCTGGCAGAAGCCGGATACCGGGTAGTNGCACCCGATATGCGCGGTTANGGAGAAACTGATAAGCCNCNGNGTGTTGAGGATTACGATATAGTNCAATTNGCCGANGATATGGTCGGCTTACTCGATGCTCTCGGTGAGGANAGTGCCATAATGGTTGGCCATGACTGGGGNTCTATCGTTGCTTGGAACTCTGTTTTGCTGCATCCGGATCGATTTACTGCATTAATCGCAATGAGNGTNCCTTACGGCGGGCGNGCCCTTCGTTCACCGATGGANGGNTGGANTGAAACCTTTGGAGATAATTTTTTCTATATTCTCTATCACAATGAACCGGGAGGTGAAGCGGAGAGAGAATATGACAATGATCCACGGGGGCTGATCAGCAGTTTGTACCTTTCGCCTGGTTCTCCTCGAGAGGCCCCGACTATTACTGATCCTAAACGTTCTGCTGGAGGCTGGATTGGACGACTTGGCGCACCCAAAAGCCTGCCGGACTGGCTTACCCAAGAAGATTTAGATTATGTAGTTGATCAATTCGAAATGGCTGGCTTTCGTGGTGGTGTAAATTATTATCGGAATTTTCATCGTAACTGGGAAATTACCGAGCACTTGCAGGATGTAAAAGTTAAAGTACCTACTCTATTCGTTGCCGGTGAGCGAGACTCGGTGATTGCCGGTGCCACTCAGGATGCCCTAGCGAGATCTATGGGCAGGGCAGTAGAAGATCTCAGGGGTGTCATTTTGATTCCGGANATNGGCCATTGGGTNCAGCAGGAAGCGCCNTCAGAGACNAATTCGGCNATTTTGGATTTTCTAGAAGGNNTNTAGNGGCAANGTGATTTACCGNTACTCCGCTTCCACTGCAGGTCGGTCATAATNCTCNCCAGTNAGTTCCCGGTATTCTTCGGCGCGGGCNCCACTTAGTATNCCGGTCAAACCATAGTTGAATTCATGGCAGGCAAACTCGAACGTAGGTCCGCTGTGATTCTTCCAGTGAAACGCAGCTGTCCATGGCTGGTCCCAGGTGTTCGGATCATCGATCGTGTATTCGTACCAGATNCGATTGTCGGGCTTCAGTGTTAAACGTTCGATTANTTTCATNTCGGGGCTTGAACCTTGGTAACTATAAGACGGATGAATACCNGTGGTCTCGATCACAAGNGTGTCNCCATCCCAGTAACCTGTNCTGCTGCCATAATACTGTTTTACTTCAGTTGGAAGNGGNGGGCGATTATCCAAGGGTACTACTCTNGAGTCATGAAGGCGTTCTGTCTGGATGACTGCAAAGTCTTCGGTCAGCACCAATTGCAACATGGCATTTTCAATCAGAGTTTTTATCGGTGGAACCGACTGAGGAGACCATATGCATCGCTCTTGCATGGTCCGATCTTCAGGACCNCGNGAGTANCCNCGNTAGCGNGATCTGGCTCTTAATTCTGCTTGGCGGTTTTCTCTCATAGCGGGTAATCGACCGTTGGGNGGATCGGTAATTAGCGAAGTTCGATGATCGTCGGTTTCCCACTCAGCAAAAGCTTCTTCATGCCAGAGATCTACACCGACATAATTAACATTCGGATTGCTGCGGCCTCGGTTTTCTGCCTCACGATTATAGGCGTTATCTTCCCAGTCCTTGGCTTGCTCTTCGTTCATTACTTCAATGCCTGCAAATATTTCAGGTCGCTGGAGTGGGGTGAGATGGTGGTAGTCCCAGTAACCATTTAGATCGGGTTTGCCCCATGGAGTTCTTTTTATTTCATCCTGTGCGCTGGCTCCACTCAAGGAGAAAACAAACAATCCGATTAATAGTCCAGCATTAATGGATGGAAGACGGATGTCCATTGTAAGTGATCCCAATGGTATGCCAGGGATACGCTGCCGGAATTTTGCTAAGGTTAAAATCAAAATTAGCCAGAATGCAAAAACCTTATTTTTCATAACTTGTACCTAGGGACTGACTTCAGAAAGTATACGAGAATAGCGCTTTTAAATTCCAGTATTCTGCTGGTTTCCATGTCTATGGAACGATAGAAATTGATTGCTCGCAAGGTATAATCGTCAAAAAAAGGAATAACAAAGGGAATTTTCCGTTGAAAATTGCATTTCGCCCATTTTTACTTATTCTGGGATGGCAGGCTAGTCTCTCAATTCATATCGTTTCTGCACAGTCTAGTGATTACCTTGCGCCACGTGATGCTTGGGGAAATCCTAATATTAATGGTATCTGGCAGGCGATGGGTACAGCTCACTGGGATTTGGAAACTCACGAATCAAGGGCTGGACCGATGTGGCAATTAGGTGCGATAGGTGCGATTCCGGGTGGTGTGGGGGTTGTGGAAGGGGATGAGATCCCTTATACAACAGCAGGCCTAGCCAAAAAACAAGAGAACCAGGCAAATTGGCTGGAGCTTGATCCAGTGGTACGTTGTTATATGCCGGGCATACCACGCGCAAATTACATGCCCTACCCATTTCAGATTTTTCAGACGGACCAAAATATACTTTTCGCATACCAATTCGCCAGTTCCACGCGCAATGTATTTATGAATCGTCCGGATTATGAGGCGCCAATTCTCACAGTTATGGGCCATAACCTAGGCCACTGGGAAGGGGAGACCCTGGTTATCGCAACCACCGACCAATATGATTGGACCTGGCTGGACCATTCAGGTAATCATCATAGCGAAGCGCTAAAAGTTACTGAACGACTCACACCAGTCGGGCCAAATACGATTTGGTACGAAGCCACGATCGATGACCCGGACGTGTATACCCGCCCTTGGACAATATCCTTACCGCTTTACCGGAGAATTGATCGCGACATGCGCCTCGTTGAATATAAGTGTCAGGAATACTCGGAAGAGATTCTTTATGGTTATCTCCGTCAGGACGAAGAGACGGCTAGCGCTTTAGAACAAAAACGGCAGGAACAGGAACAGCCGCAATGATGCGAATTTTCTAGTCGCCTAACGATATCATAAGAAAACTTTGTCAGTTGCCTTCTATGGCGACAATAAAGTTTATAGTGGAAAGTCCTTCACGTAGTTTTTTTGCAGCTTGGTATCCTTCTGAGTACCAGAAATCCGTTAAACTGATCATCGAGGGAAAGACTTCGAGAGTTACATTCCGGAAAGGCCATTCACCTTCCAATAGTAATGGTTCTTGAGAAGAGGCCAATATTTGTACACCCGCGTTTCGAGCTAGCGGGCCTGCGGCGTTCTGGTAAGGGCCGTAGTCGACCCCAGCATTACGTTCCGAGCTCACGATCAAGTAGGCAGNCTTGGTTTGCTCTTCAGATGCTCTGGCAAATTGCAGGATTACGCCAAGACTCAACCCTATACTGAAAACTAATAGTGTATTGATTATGCGCTTCATAGTCATAACTCCTTTTTATAACGTGCCATCACGTATCGGTAGAAGTAGTTCACTGCCTGCCGGTCTTTGTACATCGAAAGCTTTCAAAGTTATGGCAACGAAATTGTAGTAGCCGATTAATCCAGTAATGTCCATAACCCCTTGATTACCAAATAATTCAATTGCTTTGGCGAAGGTCTGGGAGCTAACTTTCTCCTCACTTATCAGCTCGCGAGTAAATTGAATTAACGTATGTTCAACCTCACCAAAACCATCTGTGGGTGGCAAGTTCTCTAACGGTCTGCGGAATCGAACGATATCTATAATACCTTGCTCTAGACCAGCCGATTGGGCCAGCGGTTCNTGGGCCGAATACTCGTACTGATTATTGATTTCGCGCGCNGTTGAAATAATGATTAGTTCGGTCAAGCGCTGATCTTTTTCTGTTCCGTANCGAACGCGTTGCCNTACGTCAAACATCGCCTCNGCCAATACNGGACTGTGCATCCACATTCCGATTGGTCCTCGTAATCCTGTTTCGTAGCCAGTNCCTGGACTAACATANGTGTCGAAGGCTNCGCGNCCTATANCNTCTANNCCCTNGCGGCTCACTTGCGGTAGGCGGGCAAGGGAATCCATGTTTATATCCGTTGGAATCTTATCAGCCGTTTGTACTCCCTCTAGCTCATATCCAGTTTCGGCAGCGTCGGTACTATTATTAANGTTGCTAANGGTGACAGAGATCAAAACCAATAAAAGAGTGAGAGTGATTTTNGTATTCATTTGGGTTCTCCGTAAATCCAGCTCNTNTTACGNACGCNAGCTAAAGAGGAAGNAAATTCTGTTGATTANGCCTAAGTCATTATTTCTTTCATGCCGGCAATNGCGCGATCTATNTGNTCAGGTGAGTTATAGATAGTTGGGCAAAGTCGGACACCNCCNGTTGCAGCGGCAGCTATGCCGTGCTCAGTATAGAGCCTGTTTGAAATGTTACCTCCATTACCACTAGAAGCTTTTGTAATGCATACGCCAAAGCTAAGTTCGGGTTCCATTGGTGTAACCAATTCCAGTCCNAATTCGGAGATCCCTGTCTTTAATCGTTGCGCTAATTGCACGATCCTGTTGTGTATACGTTTTGTTCCAATTTCATTATGTTGAATGGCAGCAACGCCGACGGCGGCAAGCCCGGCATCATCTCGTTGGCCAAGGGATTCAAACTTGCGGGCNCCCGTNAGTGCAGTTTTCACATTAGATCCCCAGCCAGGTGCTACTGTNTTNGGCCAGATACGATCGATATTNTGTTCTTTCACATAAAGTAATCCAGCTTCCTTTGGTCCCATATACCACTTATGAGCACTGGCGGAGAACGAGTCGACATCTAGGTCTTTTAAGTCTAACGACATTGCTCCCCAAGCTTGAGCGCCATCGACATGAACATATATATTTTTGGCATGAGCAGCCTCCACAATTTCCTTAATAGGTAGTTTAATGCCACTGAGATTCGAGACGTGAGTAATAGACAGAACCTGGGTTCGACTGGTGAATTGGGATGTGAAGGCGTCAATAAGCTCTTGTTTGGACCTAGGTTTATCAGGGGAAGAAACTTTATTAACAACTAGTCCAAATCGAGCGGCACGAACATCCCAGGCAACATTATTAGTGGGATGATTCTGGTCCCACAATAAGACTTCATCGCCTTCGTTGAGGCGTATACCGTTATTGATAATGTTATTTGCTTCACTTGTATTGCGCACCAAAGCGATTTCATCAGCACTAACGTTCAGCTGTTCTGCGACCAGATAGCGCGAACGTTCCAAGAGGCCTTCAAATTTTGCTCGGTTGTTAAAAGAACAATCTCTATCGATATCATAGGTAAGCGTCTCCACGGTTTCCGCCACTGCTCGAAACGAGGGGCACAGATTGGCCGCATTCATAGGCACTGATGCTTCGCTGAAGGCGAACTTCGATCTGACCAACGCCCAATAATCCTGTTCGATCGGATTAGCTACGTACTGCTGTGCCCTACTGACTTGAGAAGTGCTAGCGGCAGCTCCCAACAATAAGGCACTAGAGGATTGTAGAAATTTTCGTCTTGATGTTGTCGTTTCCATGGTATAGCTCGCTTGGGGTGAATTCATCCTCCAAGCTTAACTAAGGATTTTGAGCAAATCTACTTTTCAAACCCCAGCTGGTACTTTAATCTCAAGTTTTCCAACTTTTTGCAGGGCGCCTATATGTCAGTTCATTGGATTTCTAGTTTGAAACGGTTATTAGTCACGATTCCGTTGGCAGTAGGCTGGATTATTGCTGGTACAGCATGGTCAGCCGATGCGCCGGCCACTAGCTCTTATACCGAAGACCAATTTGAAAGGGGCGAGGTGCTCTATCAAAAGGAATGTGCTCTATGCCATGGCTTGGAGCTTGATGATGGCGCCGCACCTGCAATTGTTGGTAGTACCTTTAGAAAAACCTGGTCTATGTTGGGCGCAAATGTCGCAGAACTTTACAACCGAATAGCTACAACAATGCCACCTCGGCAGGATAATTTTTTAAGTGAAGATCAGAATCTGGATATTCTCTCGTATTTGCTTGGTCGGAATAATGTTTTACGAGGGACGGAAGCACTCCGGAACGATTACGATTATCTGGCGGCTATTCCCATCGCCCGCGGAGATGAAACGCTTGATATTTCTGTTTCTTTTATTGAAGGGTTATACGGCGTGGAACCGACCGGAAACGGCCCAGGCATGAATGAATTACTGAATGCTGGCAATAATTCTGATGACTGGCTTCATCATAACAAGAGTTATAAAGGGATACGCTATTCTGCGCTTAATGAAATAAACACTTCGAATGTAGATGAACTGGTTCAGGTCTGTGCCTACCAAATGAATAGTCGGGCACCGCTACAAACTGGCCCTATTGTTTACCAGGGCATTATGTATGTCACCGATGCAACCCATACCGCTGCCATCAATGCCGCGACGTGCCAAAAAATATGGACTCATGATTGGACGCCGAAAGACCGAATGGTGTGGGGCAATAACCGAGGTGTTGCTATTAAAGATGGCTACGTGGTCAGGGGCACGCCAGACGGATATTTATTTGCACTGGATTCAACCGATGGTAATTTACTGTGGGCACGCCAAGTCGCTGATCCCTGGTTAGGTGAAACTTTTACTATGCCGCCCACTGTTTTTGAAGACATGATATTGATCGGTCCTGCGGGTAGCGAAAACGCCATTTCCGGTTGGCTTGGGGCTTTCTCTTTAACCGATGGGGATTTAATCTGGAAGTTCATGACAGTGCCCGAAGCCGCCGCCGGAGGTGGTGAAAGCTGGGGAAATCCGGAGGGGATAAAACTTGGAGGAGGAGCTGTATGGACTCCTCTGAGCTTCGACCTAGAATTGGGAGAAGTCTATGTCGCGGTCACTAATCCAGCACCCGATTTGCCTGCTTATTTAAGACCGGGTGATAATCTTTACACTAACTGTATCGTGGCGTTGGATATACTCACCGGTGAGCTGAAGTGGTACAAGTCTATCGTACCTAATGATGATCATGATTGGGATTTGACCCAGGTAACGCCAGTCTTAAAAGCAGGGGTGGATGGCGTATCGAGGGATATGGTAGCCACAGTTGGTAAGGACGGAGTTCTGAGAACGCTGGATAAACGAACCCATCAACCGCTCTATGAAACTCCAATAACCACAATACTAAATGCTGATATTCCGGTAACAAGNGAGGGNGTNGTTGCCTGTCCAGGTGTAACTGGNGGAGTNTTGTGGAGTAGCCCCGCATACCACCCTGGCGAGAAAATATTACTTACTTCNTCTATNGATTATTGCTCNAGGTTCAGGGCTGCTNNTNATGTAAGATTNATTCCCGGGCAACTNTANATGGGNGGCNATGCTCGTCACGAAGGTGACATGTCTGGCTGGATCACAGCTGTNGANGTCGAAAGCGGTGAANNNCGCTGGAAANATCAAACCGAATTTCCAAACGTAGCNGCGGTAACNACNACAGCAGGNGGNTTGGCAATTAGNGGCACGCTTGCCGGTGATTTGTTATTTTTTGATGTGGCAACTGGNGNAGTNTTAAACNGNATTGCNACTGGCGCNCAGATTGGGGGTGGCAATATNTCTTATNCGGTCGANGGCAAACAGCACATNGCGGTAGGCTCTGGCCNTGGNATGCTGACNATNCGNCCTCCTCAACTTGGATTNCCACGNCAGANCAGTATCATNGTTTATGCTCTACCTTCTAANTGANCTTCNNGGGAGNGCCANGNTTNGTCTTTGCTTAGCCGGCTNAGCANGTGGCTGAGCATTATAAATGNCTCTATATTATTCGTTTTNCCTTTAGNNCTTGTATATCGGATTCTGAGTAACCTAGTTCCTNCATGATCTCGTCAGTGTGTTCAGCCAAGGTAGGGGCTCGTGAACGAATTTCACCCGGTGTTTCGGATAGTTCTACAGGTGTCCGCATCACTGGAGCTGGCGCGCTCAGGCCCGGATATTCNAGGGGTTGAAACAACCCCTTGGCTGCGATATGCGGGTCNTCAAGTACTTCCNGCGGCGATAGAATNGGGCCTGCNGGTAGACGTACTNCTTCCATAGCTTTNAGTACTTCCTCCGANGTGCGTTCTGCACACCATTCGGCGAGTCGTTTCGAAATAATTTCTCCGTTATCACCTCGGGTGATATCGTCNTTGAAGCGAGGATCATCCAACCAATGGTCTTCTCCCATCAGGTCAGCCCAGCGTTTGAAAAGTGGGCCCCCGACAGATTGAACGAGCACCCACCCATCTTTTGTCTTAAAAGTATCCGCNGGTGCTGAAGTTTGTGCGCGGTTCANGGTTGCCACACGGTTAGGTTTGATTGCGGCTTGTTCAATTACAGTCCCATTCATCATAGTTAGGGCTGTGTTGAATAGTGACCCTTCCACTATTTGACCTTTGCCTGTTTTCTGACGCTCATAAAGTGCGGCCATTGTGCCGAAAGCCGCNAGGCTTGCTGTTCCGAAATCTATAAAAGGNGCATAAGCTTTGACNGGTTGTTCGGGTGTGCCAGACATATACATGTTGCCGGACATTGCCTGACCGAGCCCGTCAAATCCAACTCGATTGGAATAGGGTCCACCTCGCCCGAAGGCAGAAATCATTGTGAGAATAATATCGGGTTTGGTAGAACACAGACTTTCATAGTCTAGAGCCATTGCTTTGAGTGTTTCAGGGGGAAGATTGGCNACAACAACATCGGCGGTAGCCACTAGCTTTTTCACGATTTCCCTACCTTGGGGTTTCATGGGATTCAGGGTCATTCCTCGCTTATTGCGAGCAAGTTGCATGAACATCGCGCCATCGCCNTTTTCTGTAANCGGGGAAAGAAAACGATCTTCGCTTCCATCAACTTTTTCGATGCGAATGACTTCGGCGCCCATGTCGCCCAGTAGCGTTCCACAGAACGGACCAGCAATGTAACGGCCGAAATCCAGGACCCTTATTCCTTCTAGTACTTTTGACATTTATTTTTCCCAGGATCTAAGTAGGTCTCTATTGAAAGTGAGGATATTAGCATAAGTAACTAATATTTAGAGAAATTTTACCGTTAAAAGGAATTTTGAGTGTCTCTCCAAGTGCCGGTCTGTTTACGGGACCAAAAACCGGTTTAAACTTAAACGGTGTTTGTCTAATATCACCCTAGAGCAGCAATTTGCCACGCTATTTAACACGAGCTTTCTCATACGTTCTGATCTGGATTACAATTGAGAGCTCTATTCAGTTTCTAATGTCTACTAAAAGAGTAATACGATGAATAAACACCTCATTCTGCTTTCTTTGTCCTTGTTCTGTGTTTCATTGGGTTTCGTAGAGGTCTCGTTAGCGGCCGAGCATCCAGGTTACGTCGATGCACCAGAAAGGCGCACCACCGGTGTCGGCAAGTTTTATATGGGAAGGGAAATTTCTTTTGTCATGGGACATCAAGCGGCAGCATGGTTAAATCGGCCTGAACGCATTCAGGAGGAGATGCCCGATGAGGTAGTGGCGAATATGGGATTAGATCCGGACGATATCGTAGCGGATATCGGCGCTGGTTCTGGATACTTCTCTTTCCGCATTGCTAAGCTGGTTCCGGATGGAAAGGTGTTAGCGGTTGATATACAACCAGAGATGTTACAGTTAATCGAAAGNCAAAAAGTTCAAGGTGGTGTTAGTAATATCGAAGGAGTTCTCGGTNAAATTGATAATCCNAATTTGCCTCNTAATTCGATCGATGCNGCTATCATGGTAGATGCCTATCACGAGTTTTCGCATCCTTTTGAAATGATAGANGGNATCTACAATGCANTGAGGCCTGGAGGAAGNATTTTTCTTTTAGAATATCGTGGTGAAGANGCCTCAGTACCTATCCGTCCATTACACAAAATGACTGAGGANCAAGTAGTCAGGGAAATGAGTGTNTTCGGCCTAGACTGGACNGATACNCTCGATTTNCTTCCNTGGCAACANATGATGGTTTTTACAAAATAATAAATAGGAAAAGAATAAATTAAATANTAATTTGGNTNTTCACTAAAAGGTATAACTNGCATTTAGGGCATACTGAATGCCATAACNCGAACAGTAGTCTTCNATNTCTTCTACAATTCCATTTACCGTCGCCCCTAGGAATCGNGTACGCTCGCGGCATCGCTGTGGNTCGTTAGCATTCATCACGTTCAATCGAAAAGTTACGCCATTAGAGGCTTTCTTTTCAACAAACATTGAAAGGCCGTAGTCACGAATCTCTCGCTCTATATCGTTGATNTCGATTTGCATCCGTGCGTCACTATCGTTATCGGAGTTGAAATAGTTGAGACCATAACTAANATCCCAACGGGTAATATCATGACGAAAACTACTCCTGCCAAACCATCGCGAGTTAAATCGTAAGCGCCGCTCGGTACCAAGGAATGGGTCCGTTACCTCGGAATCTTGTAAACTCAAGTTTACATTCAAAAGAGCTGTGGGTAAGCCAATAAATCCGAGTCGGGTGCTTGCATCAAGTCTCAGGCCATAGCGATAGGCATCACCGATATTACCTCGAGCAGAACGCAGNTCATCNGNACTGGTTGAAACGTTCACNAGGTCAATTACNTCTTCTATGTCGCGGTAATAGAGCTCCGAATTGAATACGCCCAGGTTGTTAGGAANGCGATATTCCANATTCAGTGAGTATTCCCAGGACTGTTCTTGCACTATTTCCGGATTACCTGCCTGGGTATTCTGGTCGTCATCTTGGCTATCAGAGGACGCACTAAAGTCTCTGAAGCTTAATTGGGAGACCCTTTTCTCAATTTTTGCTCTTAATTGGGTCGATTGNGTAATGTCATAACGATAATCTATTTTGGGACGGAGAAAATCGAAATCTCGTTTGTTGAAGATATCCCCGGCTTGCTTGATATTAGAAGTTTCGTAGGTAAGTGAACTTTCAACAGAAACTTTGTCACTAACACGCCAGTTATGAACCAAGAAATTTTCGTACCGCATTTCTTTTACGATAGAATCGGAATTATCGATAGAAATAGGGGGCAGGTTGCCGTGATTCAATGAGGGTGAGCCAAAACCGGCCATACCAAGGCGTAGATCACTGTCTCTGATGGTTTCTGCGCGTTCGACACCCATTTCCAAGCCGTGACTGGTTAATGGGTCCCAGGTGTAGGAGGTACGAAAGATACGTTCTTGATCGCGCCCTTCAGAATACAGGAAAAGATCTTTCTCGTCGCGATCAGCCAAGACATTGAAACGCTCTCGGGTAGAATCATATTGGCCACTGTTCACAATAAACAAAAAGCGGTATTTACTGCCATTGTTGAACTCATATTCGTAGTCGCCTCCGGCTTCCCAGTTGTCCCGGCAACGATCTATTAATTCACGCTCTTGGCGCGTGGTAAA
>NZNL01000076.1 GCA_002694855.1 Gammaproteobacteria bacterium | reverse complement strand
CAGCTACTGTACGGGTGTACGTCCCTGAAAGCCCTACCATGGACCAAGTACCGACGATATCACCATTCACTGTGCCTTCATCTTTATCACAGGCGCTGAAAATAATCAAGCCTGTTAAAGCGACTGAAAATATCTTATAGAGTTTTGTGTTCATCACTTATCCTTTGATTAATTTATTTCATCAACACCATTTTACGGGTTTTGGAAAAACTGGCTGTTTGTATCCGATAAAAGTAAATACCGGAAGGTACGTTGGACGCATTCCAAACGATTTTATGACCACCAATCGGTCTATACTCATCAACCAGTTTAATTACCTCACGGCCCAAAACATCGTAAACAAATAATGTTGTTGGCCCCGCTATAGCAATCGAATACTCGATTGTAGTAGTGGGNTTGAATGGGTTTGGATAGTTCTCTTTNANGGAGAAAGTGGTTGCNANGAGATNATCTTCAGTNGATAAGACANCCCCATCNTNNTTCCCNANNAAGGTATGTGACCAGGTTGCAGGTGTCTGCCAGGCATTNTCNTNGTTGNTCTTNGACATNACAATATTGCCTTCCCAAGCACCAGNACCGTCATTATCGTGCCANACAGGCTCTATGGGTATNNNCATNCCTTTTACAGGCTTGAAAANCGAATCNCCGTCNATAGCTGCCAGCGCATCAAATCGTANTTTAAACTCAATGATGGCATCTGGTGAACCAACTNCACCGGNGTTAAAATAATTGCCNTCGCCAGACTTNCCTAAACNAGNANTNGNACCCATTTCTTTCCATGTTGTATCACCTNTAAANACGANCTTATAGTNNGGTGNAGNNCCTCGNGTGAANCCGCCCNNTCTAGCGCCTCTNTTATNANATAGGNCTATGAAGAGCTCCAAGAGCATCCTGNTCCCACCAATTACCNTCGCCGACATNAAANTNGTTNTCAGTNANATCTGCAGCCATGTATANAACAGTATCATCNGCTGCCAGATATAATTTCACTGACGCGTCAGCATCATCATCAACAGTCCCAATAACTTTTGGTGCTCCCATTGAATTTACAGTAACACCCATTTGAAATGGTTGGATACCACTGGCTTCCCATTCGGAGAGATCACCGTCCGCTGCAAAAGATGCAGGAGGACTAAGTGAAATTACTGGAATGCCTCTGGACCTATTGTTTACGGGAGCTTCGGTACTAGAGACTACACTTTTATTACCAACAGCATCGGTACAGACAACTGCATAGTAATAAGTAGCCCAACGATCCGATAGAGGTATTGTAAGGTCGTGATTTGCTTGTCCACCGTCTTCTGCCACATCCCCTGCAACAAGGTCAACATCTGCGTTTCCGATCAAGGCAGCAGCTGGGCTATCAGCAGCAAATGCTTTACGACTGGCATAGACACTATATGTCTCACCTTCTTCACCCGGCACATCAACCCAAGTAACAGCATTGACATATGCTCCTGGNAGNACAACAATGTCTTCTACCTTCGCAGGTGGGGTATAATCGCTTCCTTTTCTAACGAATTNATATNCCCANANAGCAGCNGGTACATCTGCATTAAATCCTGAAATAGTTANATCTAACCTATTCGTATCNGCAGACAACGTATATTTGTANGTTATTGTATTANTTGCNGGTAAACCATCTTCTGCAGTGTTGTGAACCTTTGNNAGGCCTAAGTATGCNCCTGAACCNACAAGNGTAATTGTTCCGGCNNTTTCATCCATGGACCAAGTNGCCGCATTGGAACCATCATGGGGCGCAACTGGCGCTCCGCATCCATCTGCGTCTACTCCTGCTTGCCAGGCNTCCAGCCATGTTTCAGTACCTAGAACATTNTTAAATGAGCCATTTTTATTGAAAGTATACTCATCATCAAATAAACAGGCCCGGGTGGTTACATCGTCAATATTGNTTGCCCACCAAGTATTTCCTNCTCCATCCTNCAACTANCANTGCACCTGCTGCAGGACGAAGNNTCCAGGTTGTGGCTTCTAATGGATAAGTCACAACAGGTGGTGGACTTCCATTTCTGGTGAATTTATATTGCCAAAAAACACCGGTCCCCACTTCAATATGTACATCNAAANTATTTCCATCCGCAGAAAACTTATATTTGTAAACGGTTGTATTGTTTGCCGGGGCACCATCTTCTCCAGTGTTGTGAGCCTTAGCCANGCCTAAAAATGCACCTGAGCCAACAATGGTAATTGTTCCGGCAGTTTCATCAACTGAATAGGTTGCCGCACTTAAACCATTATGGGGCGCAACTGGCGCTCCGCATCCATCTGCGTCTACTCCTGTTTGCCAGGCTTCCAGCCATGTAGTAGNACCCATAACATTGCTATAGGATCCATCTGCACTGAAAACATATTCGTCGTCAAAGAAACAGNCCCGAGTAGTTACGTCGGCATCACTGTTTGCCCACCAAGAAACATCTCCTAGCGCTGGGCCAACTCCCAATGCACCTGCTTCACGTGTCATACTCCACGAACCCGCAAATTTTGAGGGATCAGATTTAACTAAATTAAAATTCCATACAAGTCCTTCGACNGGTTCAATAATCACACTCATCCTAGTTCCACCANCGGATAACGTATAATTGTAAACTATTGTATTATCTACNGCGGGGACGTAATCNCCATCTCCCCCATCAGTATTGGTAACCTTAAACAGGCCTAAATATGCACCTTCACCAACAAGTGTAATTGTTCCGGCAGTTGCATCAATCGACCAGGTTGCCGGATTTGTACCATCATGGGGCGCAACTGGCGCTCCGCAAGCAGGATCTGCGCCGGCTGCTAATTTATAGGTCTCCAGCCATGTCTCAGAACCTAGAACAGTTTTATATGAACCATCGGCATTGAAGACATACTGGTCATCATATAAACAGGCCCTATCGGTTACGTCTTGTAAACTGCTAGACCAATAACTATAGTCTCCTACGGCTGGGCCAACTCCCATTGCGCCTGCTTCTGGGGCAAGCCTCCATGTACCTTCAACTTTTTCAGGCACAACTCTAGAAAATTTATATTGCCAAAAAACACCGGTACCCACCTCAATATTTACATCCATACTTTTACCATCCGATGCTAATGTATAATTGTAAACAGTTGTCATATTGACTGGGGCACCATCTTCTGCAGTGTTGTGAGCCTTAGCCAGGCCTAAGTATGCACCTGAGCCAACAATGGTAATTGTTTTTGCAGTTTCATCAACTGACCAGGTTGCCGCATTGGAACCATCATGAGGTGCAACTGGTGTTCCGCATCCATCTGCGTCTACTCCTGTTTGCCAGGCTTCCAGCCATGTTTGAGCACCTAGAACATTTTTATATGAGCCATTTGCATTGAAAACATATTCGTCATCAAAGAAACACGCTCGGGTGGCTACGTCGGCTTCACTGTTGGCCCACCAAGAAACATCTCCTAGTGCTGGACCAACTCCCAATGCGCCTGCTACGGGCGACATTTTCCATTTGCCTTCTATAGATTGAGAAAAAGGAATTGAGCTTATAAAAATGAGAATTAGAAAATTAATTAACGATTTTTTCATAGCAAACTCTCCGTTATTATTAAATTTTTTCAACAATGTGGCTGGAATGTAAACTATAATTAAGCTATCTGCAAAAATATTTTGCTATTTATGCAACTAATTTGCATTTCTTATGCAATTTATTTTTCCTTATATTGCACGCATGTCCATAGGCTTAAAAGATATTTCTACTGCTACCGGATACTCTATTTCAACTGTATCTCGAGTGCTCTCAAATAGAATAAGTAAAGATGCTGATAGTGCAAAACAAATATTACAGGTTGCACGAGAAATGGGCTATATCAAATACCGTAGCGCTGTTTCGCCGCAAAATCGTATTTTAGATATTGCACTTATTACGCAACATTTTTCCGAGGAATTTTATGCTTATCTCTATGCAAGCTTTGATCAAATATCCATACAGCGTAAATGCTCACTAACTATTCATTCAGTTCGACATAGTAAATCTTTACAAGAAGANTTATCATTTCTATCCAAAAATCATGATGGCTTCATTCTCTTTCTTCCAACTCTAAACCCATTCAGTTACAACAAAATCAAAACCACGTTAGAAAATTATCCCATCGTATCCATTGCTCCTTCTTTTGAACCTATTTTTGATACATTCACTTTTGATTCTTACCAAGGTGGAGCTTTAGCCGCGCAAGCTTTCTTAGAAGAGGGGTACAAAACATTTGGCATTATTCGCGGTCCTTTAGATAAATGGGAAGCTGCGCTGCGCCGAAATGGCTTTAGGGATACAATTGAAAATGCAGGATATAAAATTNACTGGGATTACAAGGGCGATTACTCCTTTGAATCCGGTGAAAAGGCTTTTCGTGCTTTAAACAAAAGAAAACGCAGCATGATTGGGATATTTGCCAGTAATGATCAAATGGCAGTTGGCTTTATTCATGCGGCCCTTGAGAATAAAAAGAAAGTGCCAGAAGATTATGCTGTAATCGGCTATGATAATATTTTATTTAGTAAAATATTTTATCCGAAGCTTACCACCATTGATACAGATGTCGACCAATTGTCTATAGAATCAATCGATCATCTTATTCGGATGATAAAAGGTGATGTCGACTTAGATCGTTCTGCTCGGAAAATATTAATTCCGGTCAAACTGATTAAGAGAAATACACATAAATAATATGCAACCAAAACATATTAAAACCGCAACGGTTGCATTATTAATATTCATTTTTGTTGGTTGCGCAACATCAGAACAAAATGAACAAGCTACAAATGAAGTATTTGTTAATGNGTTATTATTCCAAATGACTGTTGATGAAAAGATTGGACAAATGACTCAGGTCGACCGCCAATTCTTAACTGACATTACCGATATATCAAAATACAACCTTGGTTCATTATTAAGTGGAGGTGGCTCTACGCCAGAAGTCAATAAGCCTGAATTATGGGCAGATATGTATGATAGCTATCAAAAAGAAGCTCTCAAAACCCGCTTGGGGATACCACTGGTGTATGGCATTGATGCTGTGCATGGACACAATAATGTGATAGGCGCGACGATCTTTCCCCATAACATTGGCTTAGGTGCAACTGGTGATGCAAAATTAGTTGAAGCAGTTTCAGAAGCTACCGCTNTAGAGGTCGCCGCAACTGGAATAGATTGGACTTTTGCGCCCTGTATCACCGTTCCTCGAGATATCAGATGGGGACGCACATATGAAGGTTTTTCAGAGGATCCAGCGCTTGTTACTAAACTGGGAGAAGCAGCTATTCTAGGTTATCAATCATATAATCTGAATAACCCTAACAGTATCTTAGCCTGCGCAAAACATTTTATTGGAGATGGGGGTACAGTTTTTGGTACCGGTCTAGACGGTATGGTTGATCGGGGTGATGTCCAATTGACTGAGAAAGAATTGCGTGAAATACATTTAACAGCTTATAAAACTGCAATCGAAACTGGTGTAGCTACGATTATGGCCTCTTATAATAGTTTTAACGGCGATAAAATTCATGGCAATAAATACTTGCTAACTGATTTACTTAAAACCGAACTCGGCTTTCAAGGTTTTGTCATTTCTGATTGGGCTGCTATTGATGATATACCTGGGGACTATAAGTCAGATATCATTATATCTATTAACGCCGGCATTGACATGGTTATGGTTTCTGGAGGCAATGAACCTTTTCCCAAGTTTGTAAAACTCTTTAAGGAAGCAGTTGAAGAAGGTTCTATCCCCATGAGTCGCATTGATGATGCAGTACGACGCATTCTGCTGGTTAAAAAAAGATATGGTCTGTTTGAAAGACCCTTTACCGATAGAACCCTTCTTCCGCATGTAGGATCAGATAAACATAGGGCAATTGCCACAGAAGCGGTTGAAAAAAGTATGGTCATACTCAAAAACCAAAATGCTATCCTCCCTCTAAAGAAAGAGGGTCAACGAATTGTGGTTGCAGGTAAGGGCGCAGATAACATTGGTATGCAATGTGGGGGTTGGACCATATCATGGCAAGGCGAACATGGCGCAATCACCACAGGTACAACTATTCTGGAAGCTATTCGCTCCACTGTGGAAGACGCAAATAATGTTCTTTACACTGAAAACGGTGAAAATGCCTCAGGTGATGTAGCTATCGTTGTAGTTGGTGAAGATCCTTATGCTGAGATGAAAGGTGACCGATCAAACTTAGAATTAGGAGAAAAAGATTTAACTCTGATCAATAATATTCAATCAAAGGGAATTCCGGTTGTAGTTCTTCTGCTTTCTGGGAGACCCATGTTGATTACGGATCATCTGGAACAGTGGGATGCTTTTGTCGCTGCCTGGCTTCCAGGGACAGAAGGCAAGGGAGTATCCAATGTTTTATTTGGAGATTATAAGCCGACCGGGAGATTGCCTTTCTCTTGGCCTAGGTCAATGAATCAGTTACCTGTTTCGAAAACAGATGATCACCTATTTAATTTAGGGTACGGTTTAACATATTAATTAATTTAATAATTTTTATTTAAAGAAAAAAATCATGGCAAATAAATTAGGTATTGATATTGGTGGTACAAAAATAGAAGCAATTCTGATCAACGAACAATTTCAGGTGATCGAGCGCAAACGTGTATCTACTAATCGAGGAGAGGGATATGATGTAATAATAGACCAGATCAGTAAACTGGCTAGTGAACTAAAGGAATTTGGCAATATTAATTCCTCTGTAGGAATCTGCNTACCAGGCAAGATAGATATTCAAAAAGGCNCTNTGAAAAATAGCAGTATAGCTTGCTTGGTTGATCAGCCACTACAATCTGATATAGAAGCNGCTCTTTCTCTACCCATTCTNATGGAAAACGATGCCAATTGCTTTGCCTTAGCAGAAGCAATATTAGGTTCGGCAAAAGACTATAGGCTTGTATTTGGTGTGGTCCTTGGTACCGGTTGCGGTGCTGGCGTGGTTATCAATAAAAATATTCATCGTGGGCCCAATCATATCAGNGGAGAATGGGGNCATCATGTGTTATATCCCAATGGTAGATCGTGTTATTGTGGAAATAAGGGTTGTGCTGAATCATATATTTCTGGAACAGCATTAGAAACGGAGTGGAAAGCTTTAACTGGTGAATTCCAACGTGTTACAGATATTATTAATAGTAAAGCGTACTTAACTCACCCTGAGTGGAAAAATAATTTCATTACTAATTTTGGTAAAGCCCTAGCAAATGTTATAGATATTTTAGACCCAGATGCTATAGTGTTAGGAGGTGGCTTATCAAAAGTTGAGGCACTTTACACAGAAGGAAGAGATGCAATTGCTGATGTAGTCTTTAGTAATGGTATGGTGACTCCAATAATAAAAAACAAATTGGGTGACTCAGCCGGCGTTTTTGGTGCAGCTATACTTGGGGATTATATTTGAAATTTACCAATTTAATCACCTTCCGAAGGTGATTTTATGAGAGATCCTATCAGAATCGGACTATTCGGCTTCGGCCGCATCGGCCGTAATATTTTTCGCCAGGGGTATAAAAACCCCAAATTCGAAATTGTAGCAATTAGCGATTTGGGCCGGGCTGAAGCCATGCATTATTTATTAATGCGGGATTCGATCCACGGGGTCATGGATGATGAAATTGTTTTGGAGGGCGAATCTTTAAAATTTAATAATCAATCCGTACGCTTATTGGCCGGGGGCAAACCGGGAAACGTTCCCTGGGATGTATTTGACGTTGATATTGTTATTGATTCCACGGGNGCCTACCGCTTGCGGGAAGAACTTCAGCTCCATCTGGATGCGGGCGCCAGGCGTATTCTGGTATCGAAACCGCCGACAGATAAGATTGATCGTACCGTCATTAAAGGTATCAATGATGAGGAGATCCAAGCAACGGATAAAATCATTTCCACCACCTCATCNACGACCCAGGTTCTGGCCCTGATGCTNAAAATATTGGATGAATCATTTGGTGTCNAACAAGCAATGATGACTACGGTCCATGCCTACACTTCTGATCAGCCCTTGGCCGATGCNGTTAATTCGGATTTACGGCGCAGCCGTTCAGCGGTAGANAATATAATTCCCAATGATACTTGGGCACCGGATTATGTTGAGCAAATTATGCCCAAGTTTAAAGACAAACTGGAAGGGATTGCGTTTAACGTGCCAGTGGCGGATGGATCCTGCGTTGACCTAACCACGGAAATGGTAGAAATGCCTGCTGTCGATGAAGTAAACGATGCATTTAGAAACGCCAGCATGGATGGTTTAAGGGATATCATTGGCTACACAGAAGATCCTGTTGTTTCCAGTGATGTGATTGGCAGTGGNGAAACCATGATTTTTGACAGCAAGGCGACTATGATTGCGGCCGGTAAGCTGCTCAAGACCGTGGCCTGGTTTGATAACGGTTGGGGCTTTGCCAAGCGCATCCTTGAATTAGTTGAAAGCTATGGATCAATCGAGGACGTTTGAGATGCGTGTAGCNATTAATGGCTTTGGNAGAATTGGGCGCTCGGCATTTAGGATTTTAAACCGACGGGAAGATGTCTCGGTTGTAGCGATCAACGACATTGCCCCGGATGATGCCCTGGTTTATCTGCTCAAATACGATACAGTAATGGGCCGATTCAAGGATTCACTTGAACTCCAAGGCAGTATTATGAAAACTTCTTCGAATGAAGTNCANATGCTGGCCGAGCCTGATCCCNTGCAACTNCCTTGGCGTGATCTGGAGGTGGATATTGTTATTGAATCCACTGGAATTTTCCGGAAGCGGGAACAGCTTCAAGAACATATTCATGCCGGTGCCAAGCGAGTCATTCTGACCGTGCCTGCCAAGGATGAAATTGATTACATGGTAGTGCTTGGCGTGAATGATAATGGCCTGAACGCTGAACATAAAATCATTTCCAATGCCAGCTGCACCACTAACTGCCTGGCGCCTATGGCCAAGATTCTGCATGATAATTTTGGCATTGATTATGGCGTCATTAATACGGTTCATGCCTATACTAATGATCAGCGATTAGCAGACGTGCCTCATTCAGACTGGCGCCGCAGCCGAGCTGCCGCTGAAAATATAATCCCAACAACGACCGGTGCTGCCCGGGCCGTGGGAAAAGTATTGCCGGAATTGGATGGCAAATTGGACGGAATTGCCATGCGCGTGCCGGTGCCCGATGGTTCTGTAGTCGATGGTATTTTCCGATTGCAAAAGAAGGTGACTGATAATGATGTCAATGAAGCGGTGCTGGCAGCGTCAAAAAGTGATTTGATGAAGACCGTGGTTGAATATTCAACACTGCCAGTTGTCTCTAGTGATATCATCGGAAATCCCCATTCATCTATTTTTGATGCCCCTTTTACCAAAGTTATTGGTGGTACTTTAATTAAGACGCTGAATTGGTACGACAATGAATGGGGCTATTCAAACCGAGTTGCCGACCTGGTTGGTCTGTTAGCCAAGTTTTAGCATAATCTAAAATAACAGAGACTATGTGTGTGTCCATTCCATAATTAAAGGGTGCACCCCCTACTATTTGGTTTGCTTTGAGAGTTTAAGTTGAGAAACTTGAATTATGATCGAAAATCTTATACACCTATTTAGAAACACCTTTTTCGCCGTTGTTTCTCTTTGTATCCCCAGCTGTATCCCCTTTTTCCGTATCCCCAGTTAGTATATTCCAGATATCATTAGATCACATTAGATATAAACAAAAGCCCCTCAATAAAGAAGGGCTTTATGTCGGTAATCTGGTCTTACCGAGAAGTCGGGGTGATAGGATTCGAAC
>NZNL01000008.1 GCA_002694855.1 Gammaproteobacteria bacterium | reverse complement strand
CGTCTTAGCGTTCCTTTGTTTGGTAGCTATGGGTGGACTTGAACCACCGACCCCAGCATTATGAATGCTGTGCTCTAACCAGCTGAGCTACATAGCCGTGATATTTGTGATGTTCGATTATACGACATTATTTCGGGGAATTGATTTTGGGGAGTCAATTTTGACGAACAATCTTTTTCTCTTAGACTCGCTTTAACTTCTTGTAGGTATCGATTGAGGCAGCATTTTCGGCAGGAAGGCTTTAGTAAACATTTTGTGTTGCCTTCAAAAGGCCGCGGATTCTGGCTATTCTAAAATCAAAAGTCAAGATTAGACATTAAATCTGAAATGAATCACATCGCCATCCTGGACAATGTATTCCTTGCCTTCTAGACGCCATTTGCCAACCTCCTTGGCGCCCTGTTCACCGTTATGTTCGATGAAATCATCGTAGGAAATGACCTCNGCGCGGATAAAGCCTTTTTCAAAGTCAGTATGGATTACACCGGCAGAAGTTGGGGCGGTGGCGCCTTGCTTCACAGTCCAGGCGCGGACTTCCTTTTCACCGGCGGTGAAGTAAGTCTGAAGGCCTAACAACTTGTATCCGGCGCGAATAACGCGATCGAGTCCNGGTTCAGTCATGTCAAGATCTTGCAGGAATTCCATTTTCTCATTGTCTTCTAATTCAGCGATCTCCGATTCCAGCTTGTTGCAGATGACAACTACCTCCGCCGCTTCCTCCTCAGCGATCGAATGTACTGTATGGAGATGGGGATTATTCCTAAACCCTTCTTCATCTATGTTGGCAATATACATCACTGGTTTTACCGTCAAAAGGTGCAGGAAATACAGATCCGCTTTTTCTTCCTTGTGAAGTGCTAGGGTACGAACTGGTTTAGCCTCATCTAGGTGATGTTTCACTTTCTCCAGCAGTTGTACCTGTCGTTGCGCGTCCTTGTCGCCACTTTTTGCAATTCGAATTACCTTGTCGAGAGTTTTCTCGATCGTTTCAAGGTCAGCTAGGGCCAACTCGGTATTAATCGTCTCAATATCGGCAGCAGGATTTATATGTTCCGATACATGAGACACATTGCTATCCTCAAAACAGCGCACCACATGAGTGATAGCGTCACATTCACGAATGTTGGCGAGAAATTGATTACCTAACCCTTCACCTTTTGATGCTCCGGCAACCAGGCCCGCGATATCGGTAAATTCCACAGTAGTGGGAATCACTTTNTGCGGCTTTACGATAGTCTCAAGCTGGTTCAGCCGTTCATCAGGAATAGAGACTATTCCTGAATTTGGCTCGATCGTGCAGAACGGAAAATTCTCTGCTGCTATACCAGCCTTGGTTAGCGCATTGAATAATGTCGATTTACCCACGTTAGGCAAGCCGACGATTCCACATTTAACAGACATTCTTTTTTCCCTAATGGGTATGTAGCAGACGCATAGCTTCTTCCCATTCGCCAGTAACAGCTTTGGGCATAACGTGAACAGCGTCTTCTATTACCCCCTTAATCAGGTCCGCTTCGGACCGGGAAGGATTACTCAATACGTGATTGGAAACCATTGACTTATCCCCCGGATGACCCACTCCGATGCGCAACCGATAAAAATCTCGGTTACCACCAAACGCATTGATGATGTCGCGAATGCCGTTATGACCACCATGCCCACCGCCCTCCTTTAGGCGAGCTATACCCACGTCGAAATCGATCTCATCATAAGCAACAAGCGCGTTTTTCGGCTCGATCTTGAAGAACTTGCAAACCGCTGCGACGGCTTTACCACTGTGGTTCATGAAGGTAGAGGGGAACAACAATTTCACATCGTTTCCAGCAATATTGATGGCGCCGAATTCGCCAAAAAATTTAGATTCCCCACGCAGATTGCCACCGTAACTTTTACACAATTGGTGCAGGAAAATTACGCCGGCATTATGGCGATTAGAATCGTGCTGTGGGCCCGGGTTTCCCAGGCCCACAATCAATTTAAGAATGCCTGGCATTGGTTGTTACCTAGCAGAGAATTACTTTTCGCCGTCTCCACCGGAATCATCGCTGTCAGCTTCTTCACTTTTGCTAGCTTCTTCTTCAGTTTCAGCTTCTTCACCTTCACCTTCANTCAGCTATTGCTTCTTCCTCTTCCTCTTCTGCGATGCCACGTGGTGCTTGCACTGAAGCTACGGTTAGATCACTCTCTTCTCCATGTGAAAGTGCCACGCTGATTACTTCTTCTGGCAGGGTGATGTCAGATAGGTGTATTGAACCGCCCAGCTCTATATCCAGCATATCGACTTCTATATATTCTGGTAGATCTTTAGGAAGGCAGGATATTTCTATCTCATTCAGCGATTTGATTATGTTGCCCCCACCCAGTTTCACACCAACACACTCATCTTCGTTGAGGAAGTGGATCGGTACTTTTACAAGAATTTCCTTATCCATGCTCACTCGTTGGAAATCTGCATGTAGGATAAGAGGCTTTGCAGGGTGGCGCTGCAAAGCTTTGATCACTGCCGGCTCTTTCTTGTTGTTGATATTCAACGTAATGACCTGCGAAAAGAACACCTCACTCTCCGTCGCCTTAGCAATGTCTTTGTGGGCGATGGTTAACGAGACAGGAGCCTTATCTCCGCCATAGAGAATGGCGGGAATGTTACTGTTAATACGACGCAGGCGGCGGCTCGCACCTTTCCCCAGGTCGGTCCGAATAAAACATTCTAATTCAAACCCTTCTGACATAATTATCTCCTTTACCAAGCTTCCCGTTACTCGCTATGAATACATATTGTTTCGTCATGGCTATTGCATAAATTTTGCTAACCTACTCTNTATATCTCGGTTCTCACTTAGTCATGCCTCACAATTCACATACGTCTCGACAAATTAAGGGTCGCTGGCTTGTGGAATTAGTTTCGAAATGTTTGCGACCAACACTTCGAAGGCTTCATAAAAAGGCACTCGTTCCTTTGGAACTTCAGCCTCAGCGTTATCCACACAATATTTGGAATAGCTTACGTATTGTCAAACATTGCGCTAATGGATTCTTCGTTACTCACGCGGCGAATCGATTCACCCAGTAATTTCGCCATCGACAGCTGCCTGATGCGCGAACAGTGTTTTGCCTCTTCGCCCAATGGAATCGTGTCGGTTACTACTAGGGCATCTAGATTCGATCCCTCTATATTCTCTATTGCCGTGCCGGATAGCACCGGATGGGTGCAGTAAGCCACCACTTTTTTAGCTCCATTTTCTTTTAACGCATCAGCGGCTTTACAGAGAGTGCCAGCAGTATCGACCATATCATCGACGATTAGACAGCTACGTCCTTCGACATCTCCGATGATGTGCATGATTTGTGCTTCATTAGCGGTAGGCCGCCGCTTATCAATGATAGCCAAGTCCTTGTTAAGTTGCTTGGCCACCGCCCTGGCTCGCACCACGCCTCCAACATCTGGTGATACCACTATTAAATTCTTATATCTCTGACGCTCAATATCGTCAGTAAGTACTGGCGAACCATACACGTTGTCCACAGGTATGCTGAAAAATCCCTGGATCTGTTCAGCGTGGAGGTCAACTGTTAAAACGCGATTAACTCCCACCCCGCTAATCATGTCTGCCACCACCTTTGCGCTAATGGCAACTCGTGCCGAGCGTACGCGGCGGTCCTGTCTGGCATACCCAAAGTAGGGAATCACAGCTGTGATTCGATTAGCCGAGGCTCGGTGCAGAGCATCTGCCATTAACAATAATTCCATTATGCTGTCATTGGTCGGCGCACAGGTTGGCTGAATAATAAAAACGTCCTTACCGCGGACATTTTCATTCAGTTCAACCGAAATTTCGCCGTCACTAAATTTACTTATACTGGCATGCCCCAAGGGAACGCCAATGTTCTTTGCAATGTCGTCTGCAAGAGCCGGGTTCGAATTCCCGGTGAATACCATTAAGTTGTTTGCCACGGTTGTTTCCTATATGGCGGGACTAATATTTTTGCTATAGGCCCTTAATTGGCTGGGGTGGCTGGATTCGAACCAACGCATGCAAGGATCAAAACCTTGTGCCTTACCACTTGGCTACACCCCAATTAATTCTAAAACATAGTTGTGGTTCTTCTTTTTCTAACGCTTATTTATAACGCCATTTACTCATTAAAAAAACCTTTTGACTGAGCATTAATGCCTTGTGCTACAAATCTTTGCAACCCATCAGGTAATTTTGCGTCTACGTCCTTGGCAGAGGTCTCGTCTGGAAAAGTCAAAAAGATACTAGAACCCGTGCCAGTCATCTTGGCTTCACCGAAGCGGTTCAATATATTGAGTGCCTGATCCACTGCTGGATATAGCTTTCGGGTTATGGGTTCGCAGTCATTCCTGGCCCTACCCGCCAGAAAGTCGGCAATTTTGATGGCTGGCGAGTTCCGTGTCAATTGTTCATGGGAAAAAATTTCGGCCGAGGAAACTTCGCAAGCAGGTGTTACAACTAGGTACCACTTAGTCTCTAGTTCCACCGGGTGTAATTGGTCACCAATACCTTCTCCCCACGCGGTTCTACCCGTGAGAAAAACTGGAATGTCTGCTCCCAGGTTTGTGCCTATTTCAAGGAGCTGATCTGATGACAGTTCGAGTTGCCAAAGACTATTAAGTGCCAGCAGGGTAGCGGCTGCATCGCTGCTACCGCCGCCCAGACCTGCACCTAGAGGGATGTGCTTAGTAAGACCTATACGGGTGCCGAGATCTGTTCTGCCGGTAAATTTCCGGAGTGCATGAGCTGCTTTCAGCACGAGGTTGGAATCCATTGGTACCTTGCCGGAAAATGGCCCGTCTGAAAGATGTAATGAGAGAGTTCCTGGCTGGGCCGTTTCGAACTCCAACGTATCTCCGTGGTCTAGCAATTGGAAAAGTGTCTGTATCTCGTGGTAACCATCGGTCCGACGACCAGTGATATGGAGAAACAGATTCAGTTTGGCAATAGCCTTAAAGGTAATTTTGGTTGCAGACATCAATTAATGGAATTATCGAGAGTCCAGCTCAGACCTATAAAGCGCAAACGAATATCATTAATGGGGCGAGTGATTTCAATTCGGCGAGGCAGGCTGATCGACCCGTACTGGCGGGGATCGGTATAATTGACGGTCCAGCCGTCTTGGTTAATCGTGATTAGTTGATTTAATTGGTTAAAATCTAGGTCAGCAGAGGAATTCGGGGCTGGGAGTCCCTTGATCCAGAATTCCAGGTAGGACACGGGTAATTCATAACCCAGCTGTTGCAAGATAAGATCCTCCGGGCTCTGAGCATTCAGTACTCGTCCGTCCTGTTCCATTGTGACAAAGCCTGGCTGACCTACTAGCGTAGTATTTCCTNCGTTGAAAGTTCCCCACAAGCGTATTTTGTAATCCCGATCTTCGTGTTGCCACTGGATGCGGGGTGTGTGGGATTCGCTGTTATATCGAATGTTGACTCTGCCACGCATTTGCCATGATTCGAGGTCTAGTAACTGATCGCGTTGGGTTATCCAGTTTTTGCTTTCCNTGGCCGGAGGTGCAAGGNTGGTGCAACCGCTAATGAGGGCAACCATAAGCAGGCATGTGAACGTAGCACAACCTTTATTGAATGAAGATCTTATAAAAGGGAGCAGGGAAAAATCCTTCAGCGGAGGCTCCGCTGAATAACCCCTAAAAAGTAAGGTCAATGGATTCATCGAGAGAGCTGAAATCGCCCCATCACTTCCTTGATTAGGTCACTGCTTGGTGTCTCTTCGAGCGCTTCTTCCCAAACCTGAGTTGCTTCTTCTTCTTTGCCCAGCATCCACAATACTTCACCAAGGTGAGAGGCCACTTCATGATCAGGAAAAACGACGAAGGCGCGACGCAGGTTCTCCAGNGCTTCCTCGTATTGACCTAGTTTGTATTGCGCCCAGGCTAGGCTGTCGATGATAGCGGGATCATCCGGAGAAATAGCAATGGCTCGCTCGATCAACTCGAGCGCCTCTTCGTAGCGCGTTGTCTGGTCGGCTAACATGTATCCGAGGTGATTCAGTGCCCGAGAGTCTTCAGGTTTCATGCGAATAATTTGGCGCAGATCAGCTTCGGACCCAGCCATGTGTTTCTGGNAATCGTAATACAAAACGCGTGCGAATAAGAGTTCGGATTCATTTGGATACTTGTTCAACGCTATGTCAAGCAACTCCTTGGCCTCATCAGAGTATCCGTTCTGAATCAGCAGATTGGATTCGATCGTGTTGAAAAAGATTTCTAGACGGGGCTGACCGCCAGAAAGATTCATCAGCCATTGATGGGCTTCATCGAGTTCCTCGAGTTGAATCGAGAATCGAGTTGCCTGTTGTTGAGCAGCCAAAAAGTTGTTCGTGCCAATACCAACTTGGCGGTAATGTTCGATGGCGCGTTCGTAATCCTCCTCTTTTTCATAAATGTAACCGAGATAGTACTGNCTTTCATCCGTCCTCTGACCGACTC
This sequence comes from Gammaproteobacteria bacterium, assembly GCA_002694855.1. Lineage (GTDB taxonomy): Bacteria > Pseudomonadota > Gammaproteobacteria > Pseudomonadales > Pseudohongiellaceae > UBA9145. Next base: position 82,753 of record NZNL01000008.1, on the reverse strand, counting down.
CTACCAGAAGGTTAAAACTCTGCGCTGCACTCGCGAAGTTCTGCATCTCTAAATCCAGTAGAGCAATGGAATAGCGAGTTTCCCAATCTTGCGGGTCCTGCTCCATGATGTACTGGAATTGTTGCTTGGCTTCCTCGTATTCTTCATTTTGAATCAGCAGGCGGGCAAAGCCGCGGCGCAAGGGTTTATCGTTTTCGAATTCCCTGACGCCTCTACGGAGAACTTGCAAAGCCTGGTTGTCGTCATTCATGCTTTGCAGAATCTGCGCTTGCAATTGCACTAATGAAGGGCTTGCGCCACTTAATTGCTCCAGCAGGCGGAGTTCCAGCAGGGCATTGTCGAACTCGCGATTTTGGGCNAACAGTTGAACCAAGGNCAACCTGATGGACTCTTGCTCAGCAAACTCACTNGTCAGTTGTCTGAGGTTCTCAATCAGTGTTGCGCGTGAGCCGGGGCTGAGTTGATCGGTGCGCGCTGCTAGTGCNGAAAAATCCATTTCGCCACCCAGTTCAATGACTCTGGTCATGTGGGACAATGCACGATCGAAATTGGCATTTTCCAGAAATTGAAAACTGAGCAAAAGATGGGGTTGTGCATTTTCAGGCTCGATATCCGACCACAGTAAACCGAGTTGCATTAGCGCATTGGTATCACCTGTTACAGAAGCAAACTGTACTGCGCGGCGAATTATATTCAGNTCNCGCGTCTCTACAGCTAGGTCGAAGTAGTTTTCTCCTGCATCTTCAAGTTGGCCGCGTTGCGCACCCAGTTCACTTATGATCGCGCGATAGAGCTGCTCCTCGGTAAAACTGCCATATTCGATTTCACTTGGCTCAACAGGTGTCAATGGCCCATCTTCTGCGGATACCGTTTCTACAGTTATAGTTGTAGGTGGGGGAAGGACCTGTGTACCTGCACAGGCTGTTAACAGTCCACTTAAAATCAGTTTTGTAATGTATTTGGTCATGCGAATACCAGAATAGAATCGATNCCTTTATGAAAGGCTCACATTGTAACAGCTTGTTGAATGGGCATCACAGNNCTGTTAAATAGCCATTAGGAATGGAATAAGAGGAAGATTGCTTCTCTGGGTTATAGTCTTATCGGTATATCGAATCTACAAAAGTCTTCGTAGAATCAGAGCCTAATGGGAACCGCTGCCGATATTTAGTACCATATCGAGCTTTTTATTTGACTTGCCTACGGAATATTCATGCCGCTCCTATTGGTGGGGATTAACCACTCGACAGCTAATATCGCGTTACGCGAGAAGATCGCCTTTCCTCCAGAGATTGTCGGAAAGGCTTTGTCGCAGGTATTTGGGTTGGAAGAGGTCGAAGAAGTTGTGATTGTCTCCACGTGCAACCGGACGGAGCTGTACCTAGAATATCAACTCTACCAAGATCTCGAGAAATTGGATTCGAAGATTGTTGAGAATCAATTACTGGTTGATAACCAAAAAGTAATTATCAACTGGTTAGCAGGTTTTCATAATCTCGAACCCGAAGAAATCCTTGAATGTAGTTACTTTTTCGGCGGGGAAAATGTTGTAAGACACTTGATGAAAGTCTCCTGTGGTCTCGATTCCATGGTGCTGGGTGAGCCTCAGATTCTGGGTCAAATAAAATCTGCTCTGGCCGTATCCAAGGACCTGAATGTGGTTGGAGAGAATCTTGGGCGTGTTTTCCAGGGAGCATTTTCAATAGCTAAAGAAGTAAGGACGGAAACTGCTATCGGTGAGAATCCTGTATCGGTCGCCTACGCAGCTGTAACCCTAGCCGAACGCATCTTTTCGGATCTCACCAGTCTGCGTACTTTATTGATAGGAGCGGGCCGCACCGTGGAGCTGGTTGCTCGCCACCTCGTGGACAAAGGGGTTTGCCAAATTGTGGTGGCCAATCGCACACTGGATAATGCTTTAGAAATTGCTGGCAAGTTTGATGCTCATTGTGCACTTCTCTCGGAAATACCGGAAAAATTAGTTGATGCCGACATTGTAGTGTCCTCCACGAATAGCCAGTTGCCATTGCTTGGTAAAGGAGCTGTTGAGCGAGCCCTCAAGCAGCGCAAACACGAACCGATGCTACTTATCGATCTGGCCGTACCTCGTGACATTGAAGCGGAAGTAGGTGATGTTGCAGATGCCTACCTTTACAGCATCGATGATATTAGCGAAGTAATTGAAGACAATCAGAAGAGCCGGGAGGAAGCAGCAGAGCAGGCTGAGTCTATCATTGAGCGCGGAGTTAGCAAATATCTGAAGCAAGTTCGTTCCCTGAACGCGGTCGCTACGCTTCGGGCTTTCCGTGACAAAGCCGAAGCTATTAGGGACGTGGAGATACAGCGGGCGATCAAGTCGTTGGAAAAGGGGGAGGCCACGGAAAAAGTGTTGGAAAGCTTAGGCCGGGCGATCACTAATAAGCTGATTCACTCGCCCTCGGTGCAAATGAAAAAAGCCAGTGCTGAAGGTCGGGATGAGTTGCTCAGGCTCACTCAGGAACTCTATGGCTTGGGTGATGCAGACGAATTTTAAGCGGTAGCAACTTAGCGATGAAAGATTCTATACGTGCAAAACTGGATAATCTGAAAGATCGTTTCGATGAACTCGAAGCGCTCCTCAGCGATGCCGAGATTATTGCAGATCAAAACAAATTTCGGGGCTTGTCGAAGGAATATGCGGAACTGGAAGAGATTGTTAAAAATTACAATCGGTTCCGAGAGATTAGTGGAAATCTGGAGCAAGCCAGAGAGATGGAGAAAGATTCTGATCCTGAAATTCGGGCCATGGCTGAAGAGGAAATAATCAGCAGTAATCAAGAACTTGAGGGCTTACATTTGAGACTTCAGAAGCTACTGCTTCCGAGAAATACCCAGGACAGCTGCAATGTGTTTCTGGAAATTCGCGCCGGAACTGGGGGAGATGAGGCAGCAATTTTTTCTGGCAATCTGTTTCGGATGTATGCGCGTTATTCTGAGCTACAGAACTGGAAATTCGAAATTATCACTGAACGACCAGGTGAACATGGAGGCCATAAGGAAGTCATTGCCCGCATCGAAGGTAAAAATGTGTATGAGAAGCTCAAGTTCGAATCCGGAGCCCATCGTGTGCAGCGAGTACCGGAAACCGAAACCCAAGGCAGAATTCACACCTCGGCCTGCACTGTCGCCATCATGCCTGAGTTGGAAGAGGTTGACGAAGTAGATATCAATAAAAACGATCTGCGCATTGACACTTTTCGTGCCAGCGGCGCAGGCGGTCAGCACGTGAATAAGACCGACTCGGCGATCCGTATTACCCATATCCCGACCGGTATTGTGGTGGAATGCCAGGATGAACGATCCCAGCATAAGAACAAGGCGCGTGCTATGTCTCTATTGCAGTCCAAGTTGCTAGATCAGGCGCAGGCTACCCAGCAGCAAGAGGAATCAGATACGCGGCGTAAGCTAGTTGGTAGTGGAGATCGGTCGGAGAAAATCAGGACTTATAATTACCCGCAGGGGCGAGTGACGGACCATCGTATAAAGCTTACCTTATATAACCTCTCAGAGATAATGGCTGGGGAGTTGGGGTTGGTCATCCAGCCACTAATTAATGAGTATCAGGCGGATCAACTTGCGGGGCTTGCCTCTGAGGAATAGGGAACCTCATAGTAATTTTGAAGTGCCTAACGACCATGTCGATTTCGATTAAACAAGCCCTGGCCAGGGGCGAAAGTCTGAAAAAGGTTAGCGTGAGCTGGAAGCTAGACGCCGAGCTGTTTCTATCGCATGAGCTTGGGAAAACCAGGGAATATCTCTACAGTTGGTCAAATGAGCTGATTAGCGAACGGCATCTTGAATCTTACAAAGGATTCCTTGAGAGGCGAGCAGCTGGCGAACCTGTCGCCTATATTATCGGGCACACGGGTTTCTGGGATTTCAAACTTCGAGTTGACAAGCGCGTATTGATTCCAAGACCCGAGACCGAGTTGATAGTTGAAAAGGCGTTGGAGCTGGGTCAGCGATTAGACAGCAAAGACGCGAAGGTTGCCGATCTAGGTACGGGTAGTGGTGCCATCGCGATAGCTTTAGCGCGAAGTAATCCTGGCTGGCATATCACCGCTGTGGATATTAGCGAAGGGGCTCTGCAGCTAGCGCAACTCAATGCGCAAGAACAGCAAGCGAATAATATTGAGTTCAGTCTCGCTTCGTGGTGTGATGGTTTGGCGGCAAATCAATACGATATGATTGCGGCCAATCCTCCGTATGTTCAGTTAGGAGATAATCATTTGGAGAAAGGCGTTCTGCTTTTTGAGCCAAAAATAGCCTTGATCACTGACAGTGCAGGACTGGGATCATTGCGGCGAATAATATGTCAAAGTAAGAGAGTGCTAAAAAAAGACGCCTGGCTCTTGTTAGAGCACGGATTCAATCAACAGGCTAGTTTAAAAGCTTTATTGTTAAAGGAAGGGTTTGATTCTGTGCTGGGCTATAAGGACTACGCAGGTAACGATCGAATGGTATGTGCACATTGGTCATGATTTGGCAGCACATTGAGTAAAAAATGAAAGATGAACAGTTACTTCGCTTCAGTCGTCAAATTATGCTGCCAACGATGGATGTGGCTGGCCAGCAGGAACTGGTTGATGCGACTGTTTTAATTGTTGGGATGGGAGGGCTAGGATGTCCGGCAGCCATGTATTTGTCTGCGGCCGGAGTTGGACATCTGGTTATTGCCGATGACGATACCGTTGAGATAACAAATCTCCAACGGCAGATAGCTCATGAGCAGAGTAACCTGGGTGAGTCGAAGGTAAGTTCTGCCGAGGCCACACTAAAAGGACTGAATCCCGACGTTCGCATCACTCAAATTAAAAACCGTTTGGAGGGCGATCTTTTGGAGCAGGCGGTTGTGAGTGCCGATGTCGTCGTTGATGCCAGCGATAATTTCAACACCCGATTCGCTGTAAATCAGAGTTGCTTGAAAAACAAAAAACCCTTGGTGTCAGGAGCCGCTATTCGAATGGAAGGGCAGGTAGCTGTTTTCGATTCAGAAAATCCCGAGAGCCCCTGTTACCAGTGTTTATATAGTGAATGTGACGATGATGATGCAAGCTGTTCACAAAACGGAGTGATGGCGCCACTAGTTGGCATAATAGGTTCAGTGCAAGCGATGGAAACGATCAAGCTTATTACTGGCATAGGTAATAGCCTCGTTGGCCGATTGTTGCTGTTAGATGCTGCCACTATGCAATGGCGCGAGATGAAACTTCCCCGTGATCCGAGCTGTCCTGCTTGTGGAGGTTCCGACGGAAGTAGCTAAATCTTCGACATGTCGCTATCATGCGGCCCTCAGACGCAGGCTGGATAGAGGATTAATAGCACGGATTCGATGAATAAAGAGATCGATAGGGCAGTAGTATCTTTCAATGATTTCGATCTGCAAAAGCCATTGTTGGATGCGATCAATAAGCTTGGTTTCGAATACTGCACCCCTATCCAAGCCCAAAGTTTGTTGCATACTCTTGCCGGTCATGATGTAACCGGGCGCGCGCAGACCGGAACTGGCAAGACCGCAGCTTTTTTAATTACTATCATCAACGACCTGTTGTCCAACCCGATCGAAGAGCAACGCTATATCGGCGAGCCCCGAGCATTAATAGTAGCGCCTACCCGGGAACTCGCCATTCAAATTGGCANTGATTCCCAAGAGTTAAACGCATGCTGTGATATTTACACTGTAACCTTGGTGGGNGGTGAAGAGTATGCCAAGCAAGATAGGCTTTTAGANGCGAAGCCGGTTGATATTGTCGTTGCCACACCAGGCCGGCTGCTGGATTTCATACAGAACNATAAAATTTATTTGGGTCTGGTGGAATTGNTGGTACTGGANGAAGCTGATCGCATGTTAGATATGGGCTTTATTCCACAGGTTCGGCAGGTNGTATCTCGCACACCCAAAAAGGACTGTCGACAGACATTGTTGTTCAGTGCAACCTTTAACCCGGATATACTTGAGTTGGCCAGTCGTTGGGCTATAGATCCCATTATGATCGAGGCGGAGCCGGAAAAAGTTGCCGCTGAGGCGGTTGATCAAATTGTTTACCTCGTTACTGCTGCAGACAAATACAAATTGCTCTACAACCTTATTGCTGAACCGGGGGCGGATAAGGTGATGGTGTTCAGTAATCGTCGTGATCAGGTCAGAAAACTGGCGGATGATCTTTATCGTAATGGTGTAAATTGTGGGATGCTCTCCGGAGAGGTTCCACAAACTAAACGCATACGGACATTGGAAGCATTCAAATCCGGTAAATTGCAAGTTCTCGTCGCAACAGATGTTGCCGGTCGCGGCTTACATATAAATGATGTTAGTCACGTTATAAATTATACGTTGCCGGAAGAAGCCGGAGACTACGTGCATAGAATTGGTCGCACTGGTCGTGCTGGCGCAATAGGGACTTCCATCAGCTTTGCCTGCGAAGAGGATTCGTTTCTCCTGCCAGCTATCGAAGAAATACTCGGCAACAAGCTAGATTGCATACACCCAGAAGATAACCAGCTGAAACAGGCCCCGGGGGTTGTGCGTGAATCCCGTTTCAGATCAAAGGTGGTTGGAGGTTCATCCAAGTCAGGGAGCAGGCCGAGGCGACGCCGCAACTAGCCCCAATAGGATCCGGCTGGTGCTTAAGTTGGGGTTTTGTTCCTTACGGCTCCTGCTTCTTCTAGTGTTGCCACATAGTCAGTGGACTTCCGGTGTTTTGAGACGAGGTCCAGGAAAGTACTATCGTCTGTTAGGGCAGCGTTGACATCTTTGCCTTCTTCTATGAAGAGAGGGATAAAGCGAGCAAAAAGTTTAGCGGTCATACCACGGTAGGCTTTAAGCAGGATATTGTAATCAGCTGGGAAACCTGCAGGTGGTTCGAGAAAAAGAAATGTTTTCAGGCGCTCGTCAGACCACTCTTCATCGCGAGTAGCAATTTGTGTTCTTTCCGCTCCACTTTTTTTACCTTCTCTCATTCGTTTAATTGCCTTTTGCGAATTCTTTTCCGCTCGGAGATAGTAATGACCAGGTATTCACATGAAGCAGGTTTTGCTCGGATAAAATACTACCACTTCAGGGAAGCTTGCTGTGATGGGTTCTGCTATTTGAGTTTTTCTCTCAAGATCTGATTAACCTGAGCAGGGTTAGCTTTGCCTCTTGATAACTTCATGGCCTGTCCTACAAGGTAACTCAGCACCTGCTCCTTACCTTCTCTGAATTGCTCCACTTGCTCGGGATTATTGGCGATGATTTCGTTCACTAGTTTCGCTATCTCTCCAATATCAGTAATCTGTTTTAATCCCTTTGCCTCGATGATGTCGTCCACATTGGAGGAATCTTTGATCATGGCTTCGAAAACTGTCTTGGCAATCTTGCCTGAAATAGTGTTGTCCTTGATTCGTGCGATCAATGTTGCCAAACGATCAGCTTGGATGGGTGACTCCTTTATTTCCCAATTGTTCTTTTTCAGCAATGCCTGAAGTTCGCCAGCAACCCAGTTAGCAGCAAGCTTGGCATCACCGCTGCTTTTGGCAACGCATTCGAAATAGTCTGCCATGTCGCGGTTATTGGTTAGCACGCTGGCATCGTAATCATTAAGGCCGAATTCTTTGGCAAAACGGGTTTTCTTGGCATCGGGTAGCTCCGGCAATGTTGCCCGAATGGAATTGACAAACGCCTGATCGATAACAATCGGAAGCAAATCAGGTTCGGGGAAGTAACGATAGTCATTCGCAACTTCCTTGCTGCGCATGGTTCGTGTCTCATCCCGATGTGCGTCATATAATCGGGTTTCCTGAACAATCCGGCCACCATCTTGGATAATATCTTGTTGGCGTTGGACCTCGTAATTAATGGCTTTTTCCACGAAGCGAAAAGAGTTAATGTTTTTGATTTCGGTGCGAGTACCAAGTTCAGTTTCACCCATGGGGCGTATCGAAACATTGGCATCACAACGCATGGACCCCTGCGCCATGATGGCATCTGAAATGTCCAGGTAACGAATTATGGAATGCAATTTCTTTAAGTAGGTCACCGCCTCTCTGGCGCTCCGCAAATCCGGCTCTGAAACGATTTCAAGAAGTGGGGTGCCAGCCCGATTTAGATCAATACCCGACATACCGTGAAAATCTTCGTGCAAAGACTTGCCAGCATCTTCTTCCATGTGTGCACGTGTTACACCGATAATTTTTTCTTCGCCGTCTTCCAGAGTAATCGTCAGCGACCCTTTACCGACGGTGGGAAAATCCAGCTGGCTGATTTGGTAACCTTTCGGCAAATCCGGATAGAAATAATTTTTGCGATCAAATATCGATGTGTTGCTAATCGATGCGTTGATAGCGAGGCCAAACTTTACGGCATGCTTTAGCGCGTCTCGGTTGAGCACAGGGAGTACACCCGGCAGGGCGAGGTCGTAGATATTTGCCTGGGTATTAGGTTCCGCTCCAAATTGGGTGGGCGCACTTGAAAATAGTTTGGATTCGGTAGAGAGCTGAACGTGGACTTCTAGTCCTATAACGGTTTCCCATTCCATGCTCAGTTCTCTTTCCCAAATGCAGTTGGCTTATGCTGGTGCCAATCGGTCTGCTGCTGGAACTGGTGGGCCACGTTCAGTACTTTCGCTTCTGCAAAGTCACTGCCCACAATATGCATACCAACTGGAAGTCCGTCGGCCATGCCCGCCGGAATTGAGATGCCAGGAAGGCCGGCCAGGTTTACCGCAATAGTGTAAATATCTTCAAGGTACATGGTTACTGGGTCAGTCTTGGTACCTATTTCAAATGCCGTATGAGGTGAAGTGGGCCCGATAATTACATCGACTTCGTCAAATGCGTCTATAAAATCATTCTTGATTAGTCTCCGGATCTTCTGGGCTTTTCTGTAGTATGCATCGTAGAAACCTGCTGATAGGGCATAGGTGCCGACCATGATACGGCGCTTGACTTCCTCTCCGAACCCTTCGCTGCGTGTTCGCTTGTACATATCTTCAAGATCAGCGGGATCTTCGCAACGATAGCCGTAACGCACACCGTCATAGCGGGAAAGATTTGCGGAAGCTTCTGCGGGAGCGATCACATAATATGCGCTAACAGATAAATGATTATTGGGAAGATCGATTTCTGTAATCGTAGCGCCGAGATTTTCGTATTCTTTCAGTGCTTCGCGTATGGTTTGTTCCACCCCTGCGGTCAGACCTTCGGCAAAGTGCTGTTTTGGAACGCCAATTTTCAAACCATTCAAAGAATTACTTAGTGATGCAGTATAATCTTCTACCGGTTTATCGATGCTGGTAGAGTCTTTCTTATCTAAGCCTGCCATTACATTAGTCATAAGAGCAGCATCTTCAGCAGTTTTGCACAATGGGCCTGCCTGGTCCAAGCTGGAGGCAAAGGCAATCATTCCCCAGCGAGATACTCTCCCATAACTGGGCTTGAACCCAGTAATACCGCAGAAGGCTGCGGGTTGTCGGATAGAACCTCCGGTATCGGTACCAGTAGCCATGGCACAAAGGTCAGCGGCAACGGCAACAGCCGATCCACCTGACGAGCCTCCAGGCACACGCTTCGTGTCCCAAGGGTTTTTCACTGGCCCGAAGAAACTGGTCTCATTGGAAGAACCCATGGCGAATTCGTCCATGTTTGTCTTTCCCAGCATGACCGCACCAGCATCATTGAATTTCTCAACAACAGTCGCATCATAAGGCGCTACGAAATTATGCAACATACGTGAACCGCAAGTGGTAGTTACACCATTCGTACAAAATATATCTTTATGAGCCAGGGGTACGCCGAGCAGGGGAGAATTGCTGCCTTTAGCACGTTTCTCATCGGCTGTTTTTGCCTGTCTTAGGGCAGAATCTGCACACACAGTTATATAGGCATTAAGCTCTCCATTGAACTGTGTAATGCGATCTAGATAAGTCTGTGTCAGTTCAACGCTGGATATGTCACCAGCGTTGAGAGCGACGGCAATTTCGGCAACGGTTTTTTCGATCATCGGATAACGGTTCCCTTCATTCTGTAATACCAGCCAGGTCTTACTCGATAACTTTGGGAACCAAGTACAGTCCGTCGCGGGCTTCTGGTGCTAAAGATTGCAAGTCATCGTAATGAATTACTTCAGTGACCTCATCGGCGCGTAGGCGCTGCAGTGCGTCCAATGGGTGCGCCAGTGGTTCGATATCATCTGTGTTAACTGTTTGCATCTGGTCGATAAGGGCCAGGATGTCAGTAATGCGGCTCATCACCCCTTCAGCCTCAGTTCTACTGATATGCAGCCGAGCCAAATGGGCGATCTTTTCTACTTCAGACTTATCTAAAGCCATCCAATAACTCCCGAAGAAACCAGTGCTAGGAAAGAGCAGGAGCAGGGTTTGTTGACTCAATTAAATGCCGAGTGCCACTTGCTCTAACTCTTTACGGTTGCTAGAGTGCGCCTAATCGCGAAGAGGCGAGATTATACTTGAAATTCACCTACTTAGGCCAAACTTATAGTAAATCTCGCGGTCTAAGGTTCAAGGTGATTTCATTAGTCACATTTGATCGTTACTAAAGAATACGACAATTCCTCAGCGTACCCTAAATCATTGGGGGTACTTGCCGCCTTAATAACAATGGCCGTCGGGATTGGAATCTTTATATCAAGGTAAACGGAAATCAATGTTAAGAAGAATTCGGGGAATGTTCTCCAATGACCTATCAATCGATTTAGGGACGGCGAACACGCTTATTTATGTGCGTGATGAAGGCATTGTGTTAAATGAGCCTTCGGTTGTCGCTATTCGAACTCATAACGGCCAGAAAACGGTGACTGCTGTGGGATCTGATGCAAAGCGCATGTTGGGTAGAACACCAGGCAATATAATGGCCATAAGACCCCTCAAGGATGGTGTAATTGCCGATTTCCAGGTGACTGAAAAAATGTTGCAGCATTTTATTAACAAGGTTCACGAAAATAGCTTCTTTCCACCTAGCCCGCGTGTATTGATATGCGTGCCCTGTAAATCGACCCAAGTTGAACGCCGTGCCATTCGTGAATCAGCTGCCAGTGCCGGAGCCCGCGAAGTGCGCTTGATTGAGGAACCAATGGCAGCAGCTATTGGTGCCGGGCTCCCAGTGGAACAGGCGACCGGGTCGATGGTGGTAGATATTGGAGGAGGGACTACTGAGATCGCGATTATCTCCCTCAACGGCGTGGTATATTCAGAATCGGTGCGGATAGGGGGAGACAGAATGGATGAAGCCATTATCTCACACGTTCGCCGTAACTACGGAAGCCTCATAGGCGATGCCACAGCAGAGCGCATCAAGAAAGAAATTGGTTGTGGCTATGCTTCCGATACACTGGAACTGCGCGAAATCGATGTGCGAGGGCGCAATCTTGCAGAAGGTATACCCCGCAGTTTTACTCTGAACAGCGACGAGATTCTCGGGGCCCTTCAGGAAACGCTTACTGCTATTGTACAGGCGGTGAAGAGTGCCCTAGAACAGTCTCCTCCAGAATTAGCGTCCGATATCGCGGAGTCCGGTTTGGTTCTGACCGGAGGTGGTGCTCTTTTGAAAGATATTGATAAATTACTGTCGGAAGAGACCGGATTGCCGGTGATTGTCGCGGAAGACCCCCTGTCCTGTGTCGCTCGCGGTGGCGGTAAGGCCATGGAGCTGATGGATGCCAACGACGTTGATCTGGCAAGCTTGGAGTAATGGTCTAAGCGAAAACGCTCATTTACGCCGGTTAGGGCAGATTCTATAATTTCTGCTATCCAAACCTGAGGTAGTCCAGCCATAGATAAGACCCTGTTCATAAAAGGCGTTGCACTGGGATACCGGACTCTCGCCTTTCTCCTATTATCAGTGTGTATCATGTTTGCTGATAACCGTTTCGGTTATCTTGAAAAAGTCCGATTTGGTCTCGGTTATGCAACCACGCCCATCTATTGGGTTTCTGATATCCCTACTCGTGTTTCCCTTTGGATAGACGATGTCTTCGTGTCCCGCACCGATCTGCTGGAAGAGAACGAATATCTAAGAGAGGAATTACTGGTCGCCCAACAGGAATTGCAATTGCTAGAAAGCCTAGCTAGTGAGAATAGCCGGCTACTCGAACTCAACGATGCGACTCAGGTAATCGAGGGGGAGGTAATGCCAGCGGAGATAATTAATATTTCGCCTGATCCGTACTCGAAACGGGTATTGATCAATAAAGGAGCCCGAGATGGTGTATTTGCCGGTCAACCCCTACTGGATGCTAATGGACTAATGGGTCAAGTAGATGAAGTGCTACCTTTCACGAGCTGGATATTACTTATTACTGATTCTCATCATGTCACACCGATTGAGGTAAACCGAAATGGCGAACGAGCTCTGGCGCGAGGAAGTCGAACCAACCCGACGGAGCTGGAGCTTGAATTTGTTACCCAGACTCAAGATATACTCGCAGGAGATCTGTTAGTGAGCTCTGGAATGGGCCAGATTTATCCCAAGAATTACCCAGTTGCTGAAATTATCAGTGTATATGTAGACCCAGGTCAGGAATTTGCCACAGTTAGGGCTAGGCCCTTAGCCCAGATAAATAGTACTCGCCACGTCATGCTGGTTTTTAATCAGGATAATGTCGTTGATCCAGCAACGGATTACATAGAATCCGATAAAACTTTATTGCCTGCTGGTAGAAATAGCCAGGGGGCGAAAAATGAAACAGAATCCGCAGGCCAGCTGGAGTAGCTATGCAGCGAAAAGCACATGCTAGCTGGGTGATATTTTTCACTTTTTTTATCGCCTACTTGCTGGCTATCTTGCCGTTTCCGCAATGGGGAATGAACTGGCGTCCTGAATGGGTGCCGATGGTACTCATTTACTGGGCGATGGCCCTTCCCTATCGCATCGGGATCGGTTTCGCTTGGGTTGCAGGACTTGTCCTAGACATCTTAGAAGGCTCTATCCTGGGTCTGAACGCAATGGCTTTGGTTATAATTGCTTACGTCACGCTCAGTTTGCACCTGAGGCTCCGGATGTTTTCTTCGTTACAGCAGGCTGGAATGGTGCTAGCACTGGTTGGGCTGAATCTGATGTTTTGTCACTGGTTACAAATCCTGACTGGACAAACCGTGCCGTCTAATCAGATGTTTCTTATGGCCGCATTAACAAGTGCGGTCGTCTGGCCTTCATTGTTTTACTTGCTCAGACAGATACGGCGAAGTTTTGACGTGCACTAAGCGCGTGCTGTAGTGCAAGTCATGACAAGTCCTCAAATCATTCTAGCTTCCGCCTCTTCGCGTCGACGACAGTTACTGTCTCAGCTTGGGTTGGAGTTCACCGTGGCTTTGCAGAATATTGATGAGATCCAACATCCCGGCGAGGTACCTATTGATTTCGTGCGGCGGATGGCTGTAGAAAAAGTACAAGCTGCGCAGGCTGCACTGACCGATGAAGCCACTAGCTTGGTTATTGGTGGGGATACCGTCGTGGTCTTTAAGGGTTCGGTTCTTGGGCAGCCCGAGGATAAAGAAGATGGACTTCGGATGCTGCGCTTACTATCGGGCAAGGCCCATTCTGTTTTAACAGCCGTGGCTGTAGCAACATTGGATAAAAAACGGGTGAGCGTGTCAGAGAGCAAAGTAAAGATTTGTCGCATCAGCGAACAGGAAGCCGAAACGTACTGGCAAAGCCGAGAACCGGTTGACAAAGCGGGAGCTTACGGTATCCAAGGATTAGGAGCCGTGTTTGTTAAAACGCTGCACGGTAGCTACAGTGGAGTCATGGGTCTTCCATTATATGAAACGGCTAAGCTACTAAGTGAATTTGGCATTAATTGCGTGACTAGTTTCGGAGCGGATATTGAGCAAAGAAATACTAATTAACGTTACCCTTATGGAGACTCGGGTGGCATTGATCGGAAACGGACTGTTGCAGGAAATTTTCGTCGAGCGCCATAACAAACATGGACACGTAGGGGATGTGTTCCAGGGAAGTGTAGTACGTGTGATGCCGGGTATGGGAGCAGCCTTTGTCGATGTTGGTATGGAAAAAGCGGCTTTTATACACGCTTCAGATGTTTCGATCATAGACGATGATGGGTTTGAGGTCAGGGATAATGGAAATACAGCTATACAGGAGCTTTTGCGTGAAGGGCAGTCCTTAGTTGTTCAGGTGGCGAAAGACGCCATCAGTAACAAAGGAGCTAGGCTGACAACTCATATAACGCTGCCTTCGCGAAATTTGGTCTACTTGCCACGCAGCACACACCTTGCTATTTCCCAGCGGCTGGAAGGGGAAGCAGAGCGCGAACGTCTGTTGAATGAGCTGCGTGAAAGCCTAGAACTGGAAGGTCTTGCGGACAAAGGCGGGTTTATAATTCGCACTGCCGCTGAGGGGGCCAGCCGGCAAGAACTTCTTGAAGATGTTCGATTCCTGAAACGCCTTTGGAGCAAGGTGGATGAGCGTATTACTGGGAGCAAGAGCATAAAACGAGTTTACCAGGAAGTCCCTTTATATATTCGCGCGGTACGAGATCTGATTACTCAGGAAGTAGAGAATATTCGCATTGACAACAGAGAATCCTTTGATGATATCAACCAATTTCTGGAAGATTTCATTCCCGATTTGAAGGCCAGTATCGAGCACTATGAAGCTGACCGACCCATCTTTGATCTTTACAACCTCGAAGGTGAAATTAAAAAAGCGCTGGGGCGGCAGGTCAAGCTTAAATCCGGCGGTGATTTGATTATTGACCAGACAGAAGCAATGACCACCATCGACGTTAATACTGGGGGTTACCTCGGTAATCGTAATCATGCCGAAACTATTCTGAAAACCAACCTTGAGGCAGCGACTGCAATAGCCCGCCAATTACGAGTCAGAAATCTTGGTGGAATAATCATCGTTGACTTTATCGATATGCAAGATCCAGAACACCAACGTCAGCTGGAGCGCACTTTTAATAGAGCTCTAGAGGAGGATCATGCCCGTACATCTGTAACTGGGATATCGGAACTGGGCCTTATCGAAATGACCCGTAAGCGCACTCGAGAGAGCCTCGGTCAAATACTAAACAGCTATTGCCCAGTTTGCGATGGTAGAGGCACCCTGAAATCTGCCGAAACTGTTTGCTACGAAATTTTCAGGGAAATTCTTCGCATCGTGCGAGCTTACGAGAATAACGTACTACTTGTTACAGCGTCCCAGTTTGTGGTGGACCGTCTGCTCGATGAGGAATCGGATATGCTTGCCGAGCTTGAAGAATTGGTAAATAAGACGGTCAAAATCGAAGTGGAACCTATGTATACTCAGGAGCAATTCGACGTAGTTCTCTTCTAGTGGGATAGAGAACTCCTGTGCTTTGATTAGCCTCAATTTACTTTCAGTTCCAGGTCAGGAAGCCTGCGCTNCATTAACGAATAGGATAATGAAGGTCTGAGAAACTNTCCGTTAAAACGAACTGGATTCAACCAGCGTGGGGACAAGAACGATACATAAATATGTTTATTAACATTATCCAACGGATTTACCGACGAACACTATTACTGGTGCTTGTAGCATTGGTTTTGCTGGCGGTTTATGTGAGCGCTGGGCGGCTGTTTATGCCAGGTGTTTCGAATTATGCATCTTTTTTTGAAGACCAAATCTTCAAGCTCACAGGATTACCAGTCAGCATAGAGTCCCTGACCGGTGACTTCGAAGGATTTAACCCCTCGATTCGAATTAGTGGATTGCAACTGCTAGTTGGCAGTGATCAGAATCGATTCCCTTCCAACGACACCAGTGCCCTTATCTTTGACAGTGCCACGATTATCATTGATATACCGCGCAGCTTGCAGCAACTGCGGTGGGTGCTTTCAGACTTTGTAGTCGAAACCCTGGAAGTGGATGTTGAACAAACCGTGCAGGGTAACTGGCAGCTGAGTGGGACGAGTCTGGCCGGTGACAGAGGGATTAATCTGGAAACCTTTTTTGATGCCTTCCAGCGTGTATCTACCCTGAATTTGCGCAATGTTGTAGTAAATGTGGAAACAAATCTGGGTAATAGCTTCACTCTAGGAAATGGTTTTGCGACTGTACAAAATCTGGACCAGTCACACTTTTTGCATATAAANGCAAATCTCGAACAAAGTGGTGAACAGATTGCTTTCTTCTTCGAAGTTGAAGGCGACGAGTTNTCTGAAATTGATGGCCAGATCTACATAGATATTCCACCGACAGATTTTTCTAGATTGTTGCGTGGTCAGCCTGTCGCTGACTACAGAGTCGAGCAATTGATAGGGGGAGGCAATCTTTGGGTAACGCTTAAGGATGGCCAAGTTGATCGAATCGTAACCGATGCAGAGGTAGAAAGTGTAACNCTTCTTGGAGAAGATTCAGATCCGATCACGCTGGAGAACGTAAGCGGAGTCGCCAGTCTTAACAGGGGCCCTCAGGGTAAGGCTTGGGAAGTGGCCATGGCGAATTTATCCGTTACTTATGAGGACCATTTCTGGCACCGATTTAACCTCTACGCATACTTTCTGCCCGATGTAAGTCTTTCAGTCAGAGCGGACAATATCAACCTNGCGCTTGTGTCCGAGCTGACAGCCAGCAGTGGTTATCTGAGCGCGGATGGCCAGTACCGCATTGAGCAGTATGCGCCGAATGGGGTTTTGGAGAATTTTAGTCTTTATATGCCACTCGGCAATGCCGCGCAGCAAAACTTGTTCCTGAAAAGCAACCTAGCCAGTCTTGAATTGGGGTCGGTAAAAGGGTCGCCAAACATGTGGGGCATAAATGGTTACCTGCAATTGGATTATGACAGCTCGTTGAACCATGTAATCGGTATTGCCGAAGTGGAATCAGATGAATTCAGTATCAATATTCCGAGCCTCTTTACTAAGGTTTGGGATTACACATTTGTTAATGGCAAGTTAGATTTTCATATCGATCTCTCTAGCGGCCAGGAAGTGAAACTGTTCAGCAACGTAATAGTCGCAGAATCAGAGGTAGTGGATGGNCGCGTTCAATTTAATTCTAGGGTTCGTGATTTTCTGGACGGAGAACGAGAAGCCGAACTCGAGTTATTGGTTGGAGTTGAACGAGTCGATGCTGCTCAGAAATCTCTGTATCTGCCCGATGGCCCTACTATTACCGGAAATCTACGCGAAAGCATTAAATGGCTTGATAGAGCGATTATTGAAGGAGAAGTTTATAACAGCGGCGTAATCTTCCGCGGTTCTTCGGTTCGTGGATCTGACCCCATTACTAAGACGTTTCAGAGTTTTTATTTGTTGCGTGATGGAGAATTGAAATTCAGCGAAGAATGGCCTCATTTGGAAGCCTTATCTGGGTATGTCCTGACTAATGACAACAATATCGATATCGAGGTGCCGATCGGCAGCAGCTTGGATATCGGACTGGATGGCGTGCAAGGTGAGATTCGCCGCAACGAGCTGGGTGAAAACAGACTAACGATCAGCGGTAGTTTAACTGGACCAACACTATCCGGGCTAGAGTATCTACAACAAGCGCCGGTTGGAGACTCGTTNAAANCTACCTTTGCCAGATGGCAGGTTGCTGGAGATTTTTTGGCGCGGATAGGCGTAATGGTCCCCCTGAACCTGGGTGAAAATGATACAACTGTACGTCTGGGTATTGAACTAGATGAGAACANTATTAATATCCCTGATTACGGGCTCGAGGTTAACCAGCTTTCCGGACCTGTGGTTTTTGATACGACAACCGGCCTGGAACTCAGCCAATTAACTGGGCAACTGTTTGGTCAATCCGCCGAGCTGGAGATTTCATCACAATCGATAAATGGGCAGATTGAAAAGATGCTGGTAAATGTGAAGGGGTCAGCAAGTCCAGAATCTTTAATGGACTGGCCGCTGCAGAGTGGATTTGTCCGTGACCTATTGGCTCAGGCTCAGGGCCTAATTGACTTCTCTGCAGAATTGAGTGTCGATCAATCTACTGAAAGTGTGAATCAAAANCGTCTTGTTATTGATTCTGATCTAACAGGNGCTAGTTTTTCGNTGCCGTATCCGTTCGCCAAGACGGCGTCATCCAAATATCCGTTACACGTTGAAATAGAGTTTGGGGATGAGCAGTCGGTTTCGGGCAGTTATGGCTCCGACCTGGTGTTCGACTTAAAGTTACTAGAAGGAGCGATTGAAGACGGGGTAGTTTACTTAGGGGCCCAAGGATCTGATGGTGCCAATTTGTTTGCTAGTGAAATTGACGGTCTAGCGATTGTCGGTGAATTAAATCGCNTTGTTGTAGANGAATGGACTGATTTTTTCTCGGGGTTANGNTCGATCGAAAATCCNGCAGAAAGNTTCGCTGATAATNTTGCTTTTGCTGATATCNTGGTCGGCACTATGGAACTTTATGAGCAGNAGCTGCCGAATGTCGCTATACGGATCGAGCCTGACGATATCGGGCAGGGCTGGCTAACCAAGCTGGCCAGCGATTCAGTGCAAGGCTGGGTCACTATTCCATATCTTAGAGAGGATTATCTACAAATCGACCTCGATTATCTGCATCTGCAGGGTGAAGAGGAAGAAAAGATCATCGACGATACCGATCTAGAGGAGGAGCGCATTGATGTGTTGGCCAGAATTGATCCCCGTAGACTGCCACGTATACGTTTTACCACGGACGATTTTACGATAGGCCCTCGCCCTTACGGCAGTTGGCAGTTCACCCTGGAACCAACTGCAATCGGTGCAGAGTTCAGCAGGTTAATATTTGATTTTAGAGGCTTGCGTGCAGGTCTGGATGATCCTCCGCCGGTAGACGAAGAAACAGGTGAAATGATCGCTCGATATGTGCCTCATTTCAGTTGGTACTACGACGGTGAGAATCATGTCAGTGCATTGCGTGGTATTTTGTATGCAGACGACATAGCAGATGTGCTTACAGCAAATGGTTATGCTCCCAGCCTGGAGAGTGATGATGCTTCTTTCATTACTGATGTCAATTGGCCCGGCACGCCCGCATTCTTTTCTGCATCAAATTTAAGTGGCAACATTGAGCTGGAAATCTACGAAGGAAGATTTCTGCAGGATTCGGGAGGCACAGGGGCACTTAAATTAATTAGCATCATTAACTTTGATGCCATCATGCGCCGCTTGCGACTTAGTGATGANCTGCTGCGCAGTGGCCTTGGTTACGATGAAATTACCGCCNTTGTCNCTNTAGACGATGGTTTGGTCAAAATCGAAGACCNACTTGTTATCTCTGGGCCTTCTAGTTTGTACCAGGTAACNGGTGANATTGATCTGGAGNAAGAAACAATACTAGGTGAAATGTATGTAACACTGCCAGTTAGCGACAATATTCCGTGGGTGGGTTTGGTGACAGGAAACCTGCCCTTAGCNNTAGGCGCTTATCTCTTTGATCGTATTTTTGGNGCCCAAGTGGATAGCCTAACNAGCGCAGTTTATACCCTGGAGGGTCCTTGGGAAGGNCTGCAGCCTGAATTCAAGCAAGCNTTTGGCTCTCCCGAGCCAGCGGAACAGAGANACTCGGGCATACGTTAGTCAGCGAATGCCCTCGATTCGTGAATAAGGGACATACCATAAATCTTTGTTACCAAATCCTCCTGCCCGTTCCGAATCGAAGAAAAAATACTCGAAATCCGGAGAAAAAGCCGGGCAGCGATCATGCCGTTCGGAATTTACTTCCGGTCCCAGATTNANCAGATCACTCCAATTGCCCTTGTTGTCCTGCGTGGTCACGTANATATCTTCCAAGCCGAAGCCCTCTGCCCTNGTAGTGGTTATATACAGTGATTTTCCATCTTCGGAAGGCAGTGAGTGGTGTTCACTGGCTGCAGAATTTATCTCCGGTCCCAAATTCACCGCGTCCTGCCATACTCCATTAACGCGCTGTGACTTCCATATGTCATTCCCACCGAAACCGCCTGGTCGGGTAGAGGTCCAATAGGCAAAGTCCCAGTTCTCACCGCCAAAATATAAGCAGTGATCTGAATCTGCCGAGTTAAAAGGAGCTCCGAGATTCCTTGGCTCTGTCCATTCTCCATCTATTAAATCACTTACCCAGATATCCGTGCTGCCCATACCGCCAGGCCGGTTACTCATGATGTACAACTCTTGACCATCAGGCGAGAGCAGAGGCTCGACCTCTAGGTATTCATCGGTACTCACAGCCTCGACAATTTTCGGGTCTGTCCATGAATCACCTTCGCGTTGAGTAACACATATATCGCCACCGGAATTGTCGTGCCGATCGAAGCAATTGAAATACATGGTTTGCCCGCTAGGAGTGAAAGTAGGTTCGGCATCTCGAGCGGTTGTATTGATTACGGGGCCCATGTTGAAGGGGCCGGAATCATTCTGGGGAGCTGCAGGGGATACTGCGAGGAGGTTCGATAAAACCAATGTTATTGCAGTAAGAGGTTTCGGTTTCATGTTCGATTCCTAAGGACAATCAATTGCAGTTTATCATGGTTTATATTTTTTGTTTCCCTGCAGAATATTAAGTAGCTACTTCTTTTGAGAAAAACAGAATCACANTTAAAGTGATTGTTAGACTTCTGGTTTTGCAACGATTATTCTGATTCTTTATCGAAAATTTAGGGGAACAAAGGAATGGATTGCAAAGAGATTCGAGGTCAAATTTGTCGTTGGTCTACTACAATTCTATTGGCTGTGGCTTTCATGCCTTTTGTAACCGCTCAATCANATCGTAACGTAACTGCAGCTACAGTTGAGAATTGGATGACTGAGCTGTCCAATTGGGGTCGCTGGGGGAGAGGTGATCAGTTAGGAGCGTTGAATCTGATTACACCTGCNAAACGTATCGAGGCTGCCAAGCTAGTGAAGACCGGAGTTTCGGTCTCGCTTGCTCACAACTATTCGGTTAATCCTGACTTGGGATTACCGCCGCCATTTGATCAAGAAATTTCTATGCTCAGTACTCCGGGTGAATATGTCATGGAGCGAGTCTCCTTTTCATACCATGGGGGCATTCATAGCCACCTCGACGCGTTATGTCATGTGCTGTGGCAGGGAGAAATGTACAACGGTTTCAGTAAAAGTGATGTTAATGAGGATGGTTGCCAGAAGCTGGGTATTGCAAATGTGAAGCAAGGTATCCTGACGCGCGGCATCCTTATGGACATACCGCGCCTGAAGGGAGTGGATTACTTACCTCCAGGTACCGCTGTCTATATAGAAGATCTAGAAGCATGGGAGGAACAAACCGGTGTCCGTGTCAGCTCTGGTGACGTGATTTTCGTTCGGACTGGGCGTTGGGCTACGCCAGGGAGTGCCGGCTCAGGATCAGCAGGACTGCATGCATCTGTTGCGCCTTGGCTGAGAGAGAGAGATGTGGCTATCGTGGGAGGAGATTACGCNAACGATGCCATACCATCAGGTGTTCAAGGTGTTTTTCTGCCCATACACCAGCTAACTATTGTAGCTATGGGAGTGAGGTTGTTCGATAATTTAGACTTAGAGGCGCTTGCTGAGGAAGCGGTTAGGCAAGGACGCTGGGAATTTATGTTGAGCGCTTCGCCTATCCCAGTAGAAGGCGGNGTAGGGTCACCAATGAATCCAATAGCCACTTTTTAATTAATGCCNTAACGCCGCTCANAGGAACAAAGTAAACACGCCATTTTAGGGATCTAGTAAGCTAATAAGTAACGGATTGGATAAGCAGATGCTAAATAAGGTCGCCGCCATTCAAATGGTAAGTACTGACGATGTTGACGAAAACCTTGCTACGGCAGATCGGTTAATTGCNCTTGCAGCTGAACGAGGTGCGGATCTGGTAGTGTTGCCGGAAGTCTTTGCTGTATTGGAAGGCGGGCCCATGAGGCAATACGGNGAAATGGAAGGAACAGGGAAGTTGCAGGAATTCCTTGCGGATCAAGCTCGAGGCAACAAGCTGATCGTAGTCGGTGGAACCATCCCGTTGATTTCGCGGCCCGGAAAACGGGAAAGCGGTGACAGCATCATCGAAGATGAGAAAGTTCGTGCCGCCTGTCTGGTATTTGACAGCCATGGGAATCAGATTGCTCGCTACGACAAGATCCATNTGTTCGACGTCATATTAAATGATGCTCAGACAGAATATTCAGAGTCGCACAGTTACGAGCCTGGTTCTGGTATTGTCACTCTGCAAACGCCGCTTGGCTATTTGGGCCTTAGTGTCTGCTATGACATGCGTTTCCCGGAACTCTACCGAGAATTCTTTAAGTTGGGTGTGGAGATAGTCACGGTACCGGCCGCTTTCACCGCGGTAACTGGAGAAGCCCATTGGGANAGCCTTTTGCGGGCAAGGGCAATCGAAAACCAGTGTTANGTTGTCGCTGCTGCCCAGGGTGGCAGGCATAACGAGAAGNGGGAAACTTGGGGTCATTCAATGATCATAGATCCATGGGGTAACGTGTTGGATTGTTTAGAGAAAGGCGAGGGAATAGCGTTAGCTANTATAGACATCGACTATCTTAACGACATTAGAGCCCGCATGCCTGTGCGTGAACAGCAGAAGTTGTAGCTAGCTTGCTCTCTTCCAGATTGTTCCTTTATGATGCACCGTCTTTAGTATTGCCCATGGAGTGATCTAATCAATAAGAGCCTAGTCAGCAATTTTATCTCTGCTGGTCTAATAGTGCTCGGNATTTNCATGACCGAGCCATACAAGGNCTACATACTGAATACCGGCCTGTTTGCTCTGTCCGGGGGTATAACCAACTGGTTAGCGGTTCACATGCTNTTTGAACGGGTACCTTTTCTCTANGGGTCCGGTGTAATCCCAATACACTTTAAAGAATTCAAGATTGGAATCCGAACGCTGATCATAGATCAGTTCTTCCGTAATGCCGACCTGGAAGCTTTTTTNAACGGAGCCGGGGAAACATCGGAGAAGCTGGGCAACGCGTTGAGAAGGGCGATTGATGATATTGATCTGGAAGTNGCCTTTGAATCTCTTATGGATGTAATAATGAATTCCCCCTTCAGTAGCTTGCTGAGTATGGTAGGGGGACGGGAAGCTCTTAATTCGCTNAAATCCCCATTCGTTGAAAAAATGCAGGAATATTTCAAGGAGCAGTTTGCGAATTCAAAATTTCAAAATCAGATACAGAGCGCGTTCAAGTCCGTTCTCAATGATGAGGCGATTCGCGCCAAACTGGAAGATCTGATCGACCAACGACTAGAGGAAATGACTCCCCAGGCGGTCAAGGAAATAATACAGGCGATGATTCGTAAGCACCTTGGCTGGCTGGTGGTATGGGGTTGTGCTTTTGGTGGAATAATTGGCTTGGTTGTAACGGTTATAAGTAACTACTGAGCTTGGTTATTATCTTGTTGGTCATTTTTTGACCAATAGGCAGTTTTACCATATTATGTTAATGGAATTTACATTCAATTAAGAGTATTTTTTGACTTCAGTGGATGTAAATCCATATCGACTGTAATACAATGGCGCGCGCTCAAAAATGAGAGTACAAAACTCACTGTCTGTCAGTGTTTTTTTTGGGAAGAATTCTGGATTTAATGCATTAATTGGTACTGAGTAGGAATTATGGCACGACCAGTCGAGTTCGATGAAAACCAAGTTTTAACTAACGCAATGGAGCAGTTCTGGCGAGAAGGGTATGAGGCAAGTTCCGTCCAAAAACTTTTAGACTGCACAGGTATTAATAGGGGTACTCTTTATAATTCTTTTGGTGATAAAGACACTTTTTTCAAATCGTGTGTAGATCAATACAACAAAATCGTAGAAAAACAAATCGCCAGCTCGCTTCTTAATGAAAAGCTGAACGCGTGGGATGGAATCGCTGCCTATTTCGACGAGGCAGTGTTTAACATATCAAACAAGCGCCGCAGTATGGGGTGTTTATTGGTTAACTCATTATGTGAGAGTATCAACTACGACAAAGATATTAAGAAAGTAGTGCGTGCTTCCTTAGCGAAAATTCGCAAAGCCTTGGTGGTTCGATTGAAAGAAGCCCAGAAGAAAGGCAAGNTAANAAAGGGTGTAACNGTTGAGTTNGCTGCGGATGTGCTCATTAATGCTCTGNATGGTATTCGNGTTAATTCCCGTGATGGTAAGAACAGTAATCAGCTTAAAGAATTAATCAGGCATACAATTGCTTCATTAAAAAAGTAGGCAATTGCCTCACAAAAANANCGGCAGCTCTTAAAACTAATCCACTTATTCAACTGTTGCAATTGATGCGGTTTAAGCTGCGTTATCCGTTATTTATTATATTGCTATCAATGGTTTATCNAGGTGGTTGCTTCTGCACCTCTGGCTGATATACTCTTTCTTCGATTCAGTATGTGCTCATTGCGCGAGAAACAATAGCTCGGTATTAAACATAACCGAGCCGGTTAAATAAGGTTTAGAAGGTGCAACAATGAAAAAAATAGCTGGCCGCAAATCAGCAGATGACGCTAAGATCGATTTGACCCCTATGCTTGACGTAGTG
The DNA here is from genome assembly GCA_002694855.1 of Gammaproteobacteria bacterium. Classification (GTDB taxonomy): domain Bacteria; phylum Pseudomonadota; class Gammaproteobacteria; order Pseudomonadales; family Pseudohongiellaceae; genus UBA9145. The sequence goes on along the minus strand of NZNL01000008.1, from coordinate 58,302 downwards.
TTTATCTTGTTAATTTTCTTTGTTGTTACGGCTACGTTTCTTTCAGAGACCGCGATTAGTGCTGCTAGTAGCGATAACAATGAAAATGAAACACCGCCTGAAGACGACGATCTAAAAAANATTCTTTTTGAGATCGGCCCGAATAATGAAATTATCCTGAACGGTAATCCCCGTCCTGTAATTGCGACCCAGGTCCGAGCCAACATCGATCAGCTTAAAGCTGAAAACCCGGCAGCGTCGGTCATTATCCAGCCGAATTATGATTCAGATGTAGCCACCATGGTAATGATTATGGATGCAGCACGCCAAGCTGGCATGGCAAATATTTCAATTGTCGAACCTAACTAGTCGAAACTGCTGAAACACACACAAAAACGCATCATCGAAAGATGGTGCGTTTTTTTGTTCCCGTCAAAGGANTTTGTATTGCAATTACAAAAACTGCGAATGACATCCTGGGAGAGATGATGCTTCATGCGAAACAGGTGGAATAACGACAAGGCGAAAAAGCTAGCCGCAGAATCTGAGCTCGGATTACGCGTATATAGCTCCAATCTCTTGGGAGAGGAAGTAAATCTAGTGCTACATGGGGGCGGGAATACCTCCGTGAAGGGCAGTATGGTAAACGTTTTTGGAGAGCAAGAAGCAGTGCTCTTCGTAAAAGGTTCGGGCTGGGATTTACGCACGATAGAAGCGTCGGGATTTCCGGCTGTAAAACTCGATTATCTTAAGCAACTTGGGGAGCTGGAAACGCTTAGTGACGGTGAGATGATGCGCCAGTTGAAGCTAGCCCAGCTTGATCCAGGAGCTCCAACACCATCTGTCGAAGCAATTCTTCATGCTTTGATACCCTACAAATATGTTGACCACAGTCATGCTGACGCGGTCGTAACAATAAGCAATACCCGGGACGGAGAAACGCGGCTTAAAAACATTTATGGTGGCGAGGTCCTGATTCTGCCTTATATCATGCCGGGGTTTGTNCTCGCCAGGCAGGTGGCAGAGGCAACGCGNGNGCTAGACTGGTCATCTTTCAAGGCTATTTTGCTAATGCATCATGGCATTTTTACTTTTAATGATGACGCCCGAATCAGTTACGACAATATGATCGAACTAGTTAACAGGGCGGAAGATTCTCTTCGTGAGAATGCCGGTGAAAAAGCGATTACTTTCAGTAATTACGAGGTAAATGAAGAGGATGCNCTACAGCTTAGTGCTCTTCGGAAGGCAGCGGGGAATCTCTTTNATGGGCCTTTACTAGTTAGCGCCGATTGTTCAGCTAAGGCAGCAGGATTCGCCAGCCTTCCGGGTTGCGGAGAACTAGTCAAACGGGGCCCGCTTACACCGGACCATACAATTCACACCAAGGCTTTTGGCGCAGTGCTTAACGACTTCCCTTTGGCGGGCTTGCGAGAGTTCAAACAAGCTTATTTCGATTATTACGAGGAGCATGCCGGGCCTGAAAATACTTGCCTAGATCCTGTGCCCCGTTACGCTGTGTGGGTAAATCGCGGGATGGTTTATTTAGCAGGCAACGCCGAGCGGTTAAATATAGTGAGGAATATCACCCGCCACACCTTAAAAGCTATACAACTGGGTGAGGCACTGGGTGGCTGGGAGACCTTGCCGCGGAAGGATCTGTTTGATGTAGAGTACTGGGAACTCGAACAGGCGAAACTCAAATCTAATGTAACAAAAACGGAATTCGACGGAAAAATTGCACTGATCACAGGTGCGGCGTCCGGTATTGGAAAAGCTTGCGTTGCAGAATTCGTTGGAAAGGGTGCTACCGTTATCGCGCTGGACATAGCAGCAGGCTTTGAAAAGGAAATGTTCAGCGCTTCGGTTTTACCTATCCGGTGTGATATTACTGATAACGACGCCATCGAGGGAGCNTTAATAAGGGGAATTAANGCGTTCGGGGGCATCGATATGCTGGTGAGTAATGCGGGAGTATTTGCCGAGAGCCAGTCTATTGACTCCATGCAAGATAAAAATTGGGATCAATCTATGGCATTAAATCTCAATTCTCACATGAAAGTATTGCGTGCCTGCGTACGTTATCTTAAAAATGGATTCGACCCGTCAGTAGTAATAGTCGCTTCTAAGAATGTATTAGCGCCCGGGCCAGGTGCAGCAGCTTATTCTGCAGCCAAAGCGGGTCTTACACAATTGGCAAGGGTGGCGGCACTAGAGCTAGGAGAAAGTGGCATTCGCGTTAACACTGTTCATCCAAACGCCGTGTACGACACTGCTATATGGACAGATGAGGTGCTAGCAAAACGGGCAGAGCACTATGGCTTGAGTGTGGAAGAGTACAAGTCAAAAAATGTTTTGAAAAAAGAAGTGACGTCCAGTGACGTGGCAACGGTAATCACGCTGTTGGCTGCGAATTCATTTTCCTGTACAACGGGAGCCCAAATTCCTGTTGACGCGGGAAACGAACGGGTGATCTAAAAGCAGGGAGGGAATCTAAAAAGCGTGCTAATTGGCGACCAAAATATCCAGAGTATCTGGTACGACTTGGAAACAGATGCGGTTAATATCATCGACCAAACACGTTTGCCTCATGAATTCGAAATCATTACTCTGAAAACTCTTCATGATGCCTGCCATGCTATAACGACGATGCAGGTCAGGGGTGCTCCGCTCATTGGCGTCACCGCAGCTTATGGTTTGTACTTAGCGTTAAGAAAAGACCCGGCTGTCCTCGAGCAGGCTATTAAAGAGCTATTGGCTACTCGGACAACAGCGGTTAACCTGCGCTGGGCTCTGCAGAGAACAGAGCAGGTACTTATCCCAACCGCCCTCAGACAGCGCGCTGCAAAGGCTCTGGAAACAGCCCAACTGCTTGAAAAGGAAGACATAGCCATTTGTCAGTCCATTGGGGAGCATGGAGCTACAATACTTAAGGCGCTTTGGAAAGAAAAGCAATCGTCAAAGTCGGTATTGAATGTTCTTACTCACTGTAATGCCGGGGCCCTAGCTACTGTCGATTGGGGTACTGCCTTAGCGGTGGTCTACAAGGCCGCGGCCGCTGGGGTTCCTGTTCATGTCTGGGTTGATGAGACTAGGCCACGTAACCAGGGTGCCGCGTTAACCTGCTGGGAGCTTGGAAAATACGGTGTTCCGCACACCCTTATCGTTGACAACGCAGGTGGGCACTTGATGCAGCGGGGGGATATCGATGTGGTGCTGGTGGGCAGTGATCGCACTACGCTCGATGGTGACGTGTGTAACAAGATTGGAACCTATTTAAAGGCACTCGCTGCATCGGACAACGATGTTCCATTTTATGCCGCGTTGCCGATTTCAAGTATAGATTTTTCAGCGGGTAGCGATGCCATTCCGATAGAGCAGCGCGGAGTTGAAGAAGTAAGCTGTATCGCCGGAATCGACGAATCCGGTCTTTTTAGGCAGGTTAGGATCGCTCCATGTGATGTCAGAATTAGCAACTATGGATTCGATATTACTCCGGCACGATTAGTAACTGGGATTATTACGGAGCAGGGTGTATTCGAAGCTAACCGGGATTCTCTGCAAAAATTGTTGGGCTGACTTTAACCCGGTGGCCAAGACATGGATTTGCCGCCGAGCAGGTGAAGGTGTATGTGAAAAACAGTCTGGCCACCGTCCAAGCCGGTGTTGATTACGTATCGAAATCCATTTTCAGTAAGATCGGCCTTATCCGCAATCTTATTGGCACGGAGCACTAGTTTACCGATCAATTCAGCATCCTCTTCCTTGGCTACGGTAATGTCATTTAGGTGTTTCTTGGGTATTATCAAGATATGCGTTGGCGCAGCGGGATTGATGTCGTGAAAGGCGTAAACATCATCATCTTCATACACCTTGTTTGAGGGAATATCCCCTGAGATAATTTTGCAAAACAGGCAATCGTCAGCCATGCGTCACTCCGCCTCTATTTTGGGATCAGGTGGTTGGACTCTATCGAAGTTGCTGGTCATTCTATAACAGCGCTGTTCAAGTAAGTAGATTTTTAGAGATGAAGGTGTTGGGAACCCAGGATAGTTCTATCATGCGAACCAAAATTATTGTTTGTCTTTTTCTGTTTGCTGCTCCCGGTTTTTGTCAGGAGCCCGTGCAGGAGTTCACATATAAGCTGGTGAATACTTATCCACATGATATCAACTCGTTTACCCAGGGATTACTTTATCACGAGGGTTTTCTGTTTGAAGGGACTGGGAAAAACGGCTTGTCCACATTGCGCAAGATAAATCTTGAAGACGGAGAGGTGTTGATGTCGAAGCGCCTAAATCGGCGCTACTTCGGTGAAGGTATAGAAATAGTAGATGACAAGCTGTATCAGCTTACTTGGCAATCGCACATGGTGTTCGTATATGACAAGGACACATTTGAGCAGACTGGTTCCCATTATAATCCTACTGAAGGTTGGGGACTGACTTACGATGGCAATGAGCTTATTCTCAGCAATGGTACTCCATCACTTCAGTTTCTCGAGGCTGAGACGTTTTTCCCTGGCCGAAAAATCAACGTAACATTCAATGGTAACCCGTTACCTAATCTCAATGAGCTGGAATACATAGATGGGGAAATATGGGCGAACGTGTGGCAAACCAATTTTATAGTACGAATCGATCCGGCTTCAGGTGTTGTTAAATCTGTCGTTGATCTGACTGGGCTGTCTGAACAAACAAAGCTAGGGAGTAGCGAAGCCGTGCTAAATGGCATCGCTTGGGACGGAGAACAAAAACGCCTTTTTGTAACCGGGAAACACTGGGCAAATCTCTTCGAGATAGAGCTGATCCAGCGGTAAGCGCTATTAGTCATGTGGCTGCAAAAGCAGATTCAACTCATTCCACGTAGCCGGGGATTTCATCTGATTACTGACGAGGTAATGCGAGAAATTCCCGAGATTACGTCTGTTAAANTTGGGTTGGCACATTTCCTTCTTCAGCACACCTCGGCATCGCTTAGTATCAATGAAAATGCTGACGACTCGGTAAGGCGTGATATGGAGTCCCATTTCAATNAGTTNGCGCCAGAGGGNGCTCCTTACTTTGAACACACTTATGAGGGGCCCGATGACATGCCGGCTCACATCAAGTCAGGTTTGCTGGGATGTGNATTGAATTTGCCAATCAGGGAAGGGCGCTTGTTGCTTGGTAATTGGCAAGGTCTCTACCTAGGCGAGCATCGCNAACATGCGGGTTCCCGCAAGCTGGTAGTTACAATACAGGGGAGCTCTGAAGATGTCAGCGACTAGTCTGCATTCTCGCTCTAATCGCGCTAACCGGATGAAACTGGCGTTGCTTGTCCTGCTTTCGGTCTTGTTGATTTCCTGCGAAACCGCCCGCTACTATTCCCAAGCTGCTCGCGGCCAGCTGGCTATTGTGTTTGGTCGGGAGAACATTGAAAGGCTCTTGGCGAGCCGTGATCTTCCGACGGAGTTAAGAGATAAATTCAATGAGGTATTGCTCATTCGTCAGTACGCATTGGAAGAATTAGGCCTGCCAGTGGAAANCAATTACTCCACTTATGTCTATATAGAAAGGGAACACGCGATTTGGAATGTCTTTGCTGCGCCAGAGTTTTCAGTAGATCCCGTAAATTGGTGCTATCCCATAGCTGGATGTGCTTCCTACCGCGGTTATTTTACGGAGTCTGGNGCCGCTCGATACGCTAAGGAATTGGAGTTGGATGGNCTCGATGTTTACACCGGTGGAATAGATGCTTNTTCAACTCTGGGCTGGTTCCAAGACTCGCTGCTAAGCACGGTGCTATCACGAGCTGACTATCAATTGGCGGGACTAATTTTTCATGAACTTGCGCACCAAATAGTTTATATATCCGGAGACACGAAGTTTAATGAAAGTTTCGCCACTTCCGTGGAGCGCGAAGGCATCCGGCGGTGGCTCAAGCATGGAAATCAAATTGAAAAAATTGGTACTGCAGAGGNGGACATTCAGCGCCAGCAACAATTCGTCGCGCTAGTTACTGATTACCGTAATAGATTCGATATTCTCTACGAATCGGACTTACTTGATCAAGAAACGCGTAAGAAAAAAGCCGAGTTGCAGGAAGGCTTAAGACTGAGCTATCAAGAGTTGAAGCAAGGCTGGAACGGTTATGACGGTTACGATAGCTGGTTTTCCCAGTCTCTCAATAATGCCCAACTTTCAACAGTGGGTTCCTATAATGATCTGGTACCATTCTTTAATGACTTGTTGGCTCAATCGGACAACAATCTAACGCTTTTTTTTGAGGAAGTGAGCAAGATAGCCAGTCTCGAAAAAATTGACCGGGAAGAACGAATGCAGGATTATTTTTGATTGGTGGCTACCTCTGAAGACGCTGCCGCGTGTCGTCTACCAGCGTTTTGTAGAATTCGGATTCGGGCTCTTTCTCTAAGGCGGATTCATAAGCGACGAGAGCTTTCTCGACTTGACCTTGTTGTTCCAAGATTCTGCCAAGGTTGCGATCGAAGAAAGCGTTAGTCGGCATGACTTCGATCCCAGCTAAATAAATCTGTATAGCCTTCTCAGCGTCCCCGGAATTGTTATAGGTATTCGCCATAATATGAATTTGCGAATCGTTTTGTGGGTCAAGCTTAATTGCCTGCAGGTCATAACCGATTGATACTTCGAAGTTACCGGATTGCCTTTCTAGCTCTCCTAGTGTTGAAACAGCGGCAATCAGACTTGCCGAGGTGCTGGCTTGCGATTCGATAAATCGGGCAAGTAAAGGTTTTGCTTCTTCAAAGCGTTCTAGAAAGTAATAAATGTTCGCCAGTGTTCGGATAGCTTCGCTAAAGTTCGGATCAGCACTGATGGCCTTGCGGTACTCCTCGATGGCTTCCTCGTAACGCTGCAAATTGTTATAGGTATTACCCCGTCGAAACATTTTTTGCGCCAGCTCCCGGTCGATCGTGGGCGCGGAACGTTCGATACCCAGTCCTCCAAAGCGATCCAGCACATTGCTGTTTGCTCCATCTTGAGCATGACTCGTTTCGCCCAGTACTATTAATTGAGCAATACAGATATACGTAAATACTTTCAAGATTTTCCCAAACTTCATGGAGATTTTCACAAAGGCTATTTAGAGAAGCCCCCAAACTATATCCTACCAGTTTGCGGACTTCCAGTTGGTGTCCGTATACCTGCCAATTGATATGGATAAAAAGTATTATTTATCAAATGGTTAAGATTTATTTGAGGATTATGCAGGGCTGTTCGCCACCGGTCAGGGTAACTTGGCCGATCTCAGTGGCTAGCATATATCCGTTTTTCCTTAGCTGGCGAAGACATTTCTTGGTGTTAGCCTTTGGAATGCCAACTAATAGCCCACCTGCCGTTTGAGGGTCGAATAAAAGCTCGTAGCGGGGATTGATCATTGAAGTTACATGAGCGGAGATTATTTCACTGGCCAGTTTGTTGTCCTGGTGTAGTGAGCTTAGTGTACCAGCCTGCAATGATTCTAGCGCACCGTCCATAGCAGGGATGTCATCGAGCCAAAGTTCTACTGAAACATTATCTTCCGAGAGCATCTCGGCGAGATGTCCCGCTAAACCAAAACCAGTGACATCAGTGCAGGCTTTGGCATTATGTTGGATTAAGCACTCAACGGCTAGTTTATTGGAGATCGCCATGTGCTGAAATGCACCAGTAATATTTCGGTGTGATGCTCGGTAGCGCATATCCGAAGCGAGCAGGGTGCCAGTACCCAGGGGCTTGGTTAATATTAGCGAGTCACCTTCCCGTAAACCGCCCTTGCTCAAGATCTTTTCTTCTTCAATAAATCCGTTAACACACAAACCAAAATGCAATTCACTTGACTCCGCCGAGTGGCCACCTATCAACTCACAGTCATTTTCCTGCAGCGTTTCGCTACAAGCCAACATAAGTTCCTTTAGNTGAGATTTGGCATATTTTTTTGTGGCAAAAGGTAGGCCGACAACAGCTAGCGCTGAATGAGGATTTGCACCCATGGCGTAGATATCACTCAGACAGTGGTTTGTAGCGATTTTNGCGAACAACCAAACATCATTAGTAAATGCTTTTAGCTGATCGACACTCTGAAGAAGTACTTGGCCATTTTCCATTTTGATCATGGACGCATCTTCGATTGAGGTATGGCCTGACAATACATCAGCGCTTTGGTTATCGGGCAATTGTTGAAGGACTTCTTCGAGAACATTTCCTGCCACCTTGGCTCCGCATCCCGCGCAGCGCAAAGCATGAGCGCTGAGCTGCTCTTCGACCTGCTTATCGACCAAACCCTTTGCTAAATTTAGGGGAGCGGACATNACTGGCAGTTCTGAGTATTTTTTGAGGAACGCCGTGTCGATGCGGTGTTTTAGATGCCAGACCCAACTGCCTTTGAAGAACAAATTATTACGTGAGGCAATGGCTTTTTTGTCGCCCATACTCATCAAAGCCAGTGCATGTTGCTGGGGTCGGTAAGTCTTTAAATTACGTGCAGTAGCAAAGCGTATAAGGTTTTCTGCCAAAGGCTTGCCTTGTCTTACAGCGTATACGCCAGATTTTGGTCGGTTCGCACCCTTGATAGTCGCAGCATCGCCAGCCGCAAACACGAATTCGTGGGAGGTTGATTGCAAATGGTTGTTGACTTCTATAAACCCGTCGGCAGTAATGCTTAAACCGCAATCTGCGGGCCATCGCGGAATTTTTGCGCCAGTTGCAAAAACAATTGCATCAGCTGAATATTCGACTCCATTTTCGCAAATAACAGTATTAGCTTTGAATTCTGTTACTAGAGAATTAACTACAAGCTCTATGCGTCGTTGTTTCAATTCAGANCGTGTGAAATTTCTTACTGCTTGATTATGAGATTTCAAGACATCATCATCGGCGCTGATGATCTGAATCTTCAGGTTTGAATTTTCCATGAGGCTGATGCCCAGCTGGCGATGGATACTAACCTGTACGGAAAATGCCAGTTCGACACTTGCTGGACCTCCGCCAACGATGACCAAGGTGAAANCAGTGTCCTGATTCTTTAGCGAGGATACGGCNGCATCAAAAATTTCCCGCCATTTNAGGAGAAACTCGCTTATCGGTTTGATACCAGTGGCGTGNNGCAATGCGCCGGGAATCAAATCCCCGTCAGGATTGGAGCCGATGTTGAGTGACAGAATATCGAAATCCATGGCTGGGCGAGACNGCAATGCTATGCGNTTATTGACCAAGTCGATCTCGGTTATTTCTTCTTGNATGATTCGGACCCCTGCAAACTGTGCCAGCGGTCGCAGATCGATATGAATNTCATCATGCTCGTAGATCCCAGCGATCAAACCGGGGAGTGAGCCAGAATAGGGAGTGTTGATATCCCGGCTGATTAGGGTAACCGCCAAACCCTGAACTGGTCTCATGCCTAGACGTTTCAATACAGCCAAGTGGCTGTGGCCGCCTCCAACGAGNACCAAGTGTTTAACAATAGGGGTGGCAGTTTGCATAAAAATTGGATCGCATTAATTTATTAGCGTCTATCGCGTAAAGGGAGGTGATTCTAAACCTTTTGTAGATAGTAAAGAACCAGTCTTTCTTAGCAAAGTTCTATTCAGAGCGGGTGGAATCTTGTTTAGAGTTTGTACTTTAGCAGTAGTCTTANNGCTCTNNGATTGGANGGGTGAAAATGTACATCTTCTACAGCAACCCCTTCGCTTAGGAGTCTTGATTCAAACCAGTAGGCAATGTCATCGTCTTCACGGTCAAGTAGATTNAATACATCCAATCCTAATTCCCAAGAGTCCTGTTCGTAGGACACTCCGAAGTGGATTAGCGTTGAGCTGGATTTCTTTACAGATTCGTCTTCTGTCAGCACGGCATCACTGAAGTGGCGTACACGCAGACTGGTCGTCCAACCATTCGGGACGTGGTAAGTCAAACCGGCAGCCGCTACCAAGTCGTGGGCATCTGGAATGGCATTTTCACCAGAAGGCAATCCCCGGAAATGTCCGTCAGTCTTGGACACACTAAAATCGAACGCTAAGGGTTCGTTAATTTCCCAGAATGAAGTCAATTCAATTCCATCGCGCCGGCTGGGGAGGCCGGGTTCGGTTGTACCAGCATCGCCGACAAACATTAGTTCGGAATCTAGATCTAATTCAAACCGAGCTATGGTGAAATTAAACCCTTCTAGCGTGTCATAGCGGAACCCGATTTCATTGCCTTTACCTTTCACCAGGGCATCCAGTGAANCAGNCGGATCACCGGTGNCAGGATCAATAGTATTAACAGCAACACGANCGTCATTGGAGTGAAACCCTTNACCGTAATTNGCATATAATTCGAAATTTTCATTAAGGCNATAGGCGAGACTTACTTTGGGTTGCCATAACGAATCGTTGTNACTGCCTGAGTTTNCTGGTCTTAGGGCTTCGATTTCAAAATCATAGTAATCGAACCTGACGCCGAGAGTAGCTCTAAGCTGATCTGTTAGAGAGAACTCGAGATCAGCGAAGGCTCCAATGCTGAGTTCTTCAGCTTCATCTTCGCGTAGACTTTTGAAGCGCTTTCGGCCGACCGTGTAAAATAAGTTTAGTTCGCTCACATTATCGTAACGCATGTCGGTGCCGATGTTTCGTGTAACTGGGATGCCGAATATTTCAGTCTCTACTTCATTGCTCAGGGATCCCCCAAGAAGAATTCGTTCGTCCTCTTGCTCGAACTCATCACCATTGATGGGGTCGTTGAGCATATAGGTAGGATTATTAATCAGGCTCATATAATAAGAGCTGGCGTAGAGGTTCAAGTCCCAATCGCTTAATTCGAACATGCCAGTCAATGAATAGCGGTAGGATTCACCTCCCAGATCAGGGTCAATGAAGCCAAATCGATCGATTAAACCACTTTGTACCGCCCGTTCCGGTACCTGGTTAGTTGAAACCCAAACGGAGTCGTAGGCGGAAAAGGTAATCCGGCTCGGGATGTTGCCAATATCGCCAGTATATTTCAGTATGCCGTTGTATTTGCGAACGTCCTGATCCAAATCGAAAAATCCATTGGTTTGCTGGTGTTCTAGGGCGTATAACAAGATTCCATCGCCGACTTCGAAAGAATCGGCTGTGAGGAAACGAATTTCCTCTTCCGAGCCGAGAGTTAGTTCTGAGAATCCTTCTTCCAGTGAGTCATAGGTTTTCATCCGGTTGGAGCCTGCCAAGGAGAAATCTCCGGTGTCGGCGAAGTAGGGGCCTTTCTGGAAATCCAGTCGTTCGACTAACTCTGGAATGATGAAATTCAAGTCCATGTAGCCTTGGGCATGGGCATGGGTGCGCCAGTTCACGGGCATGCCGTCAAAATAAGTAGAAAAATCGGACCCGTGGTCTAGGTTGAAGCCGCGCAGAAAATACTGATTTGCCTTTCCAGGACCGCTGTGTTGTGTGGCAATCATACCTGGGATTACTTCTACCAGCTCTGCAACTCGAGCCATGGGCCGAGTAGAGAAATCGTCGTAACCGACAACTCCTTGAGAAGCAGAGTTTGCTATTCCCAGGAGTTGCAGGGAGCGGCCCCAGACATGGATTTCTTCAATCTCAGGCTCACCCTGTTCTTGAGCAAAAATAGTTGGTGTAAACGCCGGTGTTACAACTGTAATCAATACGGCGAGTAGACCACATCGGCAATTCATTTAATTTCCTGTCGGACAAGCATGAAATTTCTTTAAAAAAGGCTGAGGAGTATAGTGGGATTGGCTTTGAAATCAAATACTTATTAAAGTAATTAACGGTTAATTACTTCCTTATTCTCTTAATCTGCACCCTGGGCTGCCTGCTGGGTGCTCAGGCGCGTTTCGAGACCAGTTTGGGGGTGGTCGGGCACAAATTGAGATAAGACTAAAGAGCAGCAAGCGATCGCAGCCCCTACGAGAAATACGGCACTGTGATTGATTATCCACAACAGTCCGAGAAGTGCCGGCAACACCACGGCGGCGATATGGTTAATGGTAAAGCTGATAGAAGATGTGGCCGCTATGTCCGCAGGATCTGCAATCTTTTGGAAATAGGTATTGATAGCAATGGCCATGGCAAAGAACAGATGGTCCAGCAGATAGAGAGCAATGGCCACTGAAATAGTATCTACGAAGGCATAACTCACAAACACGATGATAAGCCCAATATATTCAATTGTGAGCGCTCTGCGTTCACCAATGTAGCTAATGAGGCTGCCGATCTTAGGTGCTAGCCAGAAAGTGAGAGCGGCATTGACCAAGGTCAGCAATACAACGTTTTCTACTGGAAAACCGAACTTTTCGACAAGCAGAAACCCCGCAAATACAACGAAAATTTGGCGGCGGGCGCCAGCGAGAAAAGTTAACAGGTAGTATAGCCAATATCGTTTTCGCAAAAAGAGTGCTTTTTTTTGAATCACCTTTTCTTCGAAGTGAGGGATTGCTTTCAGGCAAAAAATCCCGATTGCGATGGTAATGCCGCCTGCCAACACATAGATCATGAAATAATTCATTGCAAAGAACATGAGGTAGATATAAATGGAGCCGAGGACAGCCAAGTTACAAAATGCGCGAGCACTTAGTAACTGGCCTAATACCTTTGGGGCCTCTTCTTTACTTAACCACTGCAGGCTCAGCGAATTGTGTAAAGTNTCTAGGTAATGGAAGCCAAAGGACATTATCACTGTAGTGAAGTAAAGCCAAAGCGCAGTGGGATAGAAGGCCGTGATGGCGGTCCCCACACCCAGGGTAACTAGGGAGAGGATGGCCAAATTTTGTTGACGAACGAAAAGCATGACCAGGATTGCTGTAAAGGCAAGAAAACCAGGCACTTCTCGCAGGCTTTGTAATATGCCGATTTCTTCACCGGTAAAGGCGGCTTGCTCAACGGCAAAGTTATTGAGCATCACCTGCCAGGTANCAAACGCGACCGTGTTCCCTATAGCGAGGAGATACAACAAGGTCTTTCGGTTTTGCAGCATTGGATATTTCATAGCCTGGTTTCTAATAATGAATTACCACAGGGTTGAGTGATTTNCACACCGGATCAAGTTTCTTAACTGGAAATGTCAATTATATCACNCTCTACCTAACCCAATGAAGTCAAAGAGACGCAGTATTGAATGCCATGAGTTAAGAAATTTGGACTGATTAAAGTTGTTGGTATTAAATCAGATAACATGAACGGTATTGTCAACTGGCGGCCCATCTTATGACTCGAAAGGTAAATACAAAATTAGCGCGTTTACTTGNAGGAACTGTCCTCATCTTGGCTCTCCATGCCTGTGTGGGCACGTTAACGGGAGCAGTGGTAGATACAGCAATCGAAGTAGCAAAGGTGCCCTTCAAGATAGTTGGTTCTGCGGTCGAATTAGTTATTCCCGGCGACGATGAAGATTAATTGTAGGAGCATCTAAACTGTATGAAATTCAAGCCGGAAAATTATGGAATTTCTTCAGACTATAAGCACTGGGTAGGCGACAAGACNGAAGACTACGTTGGACCTTTCTTTTTTTTGATAGATGGCAATACACCTCGCACTGCTTTTCGAATACAAGAACATAACCTAAATGCGCATGATTCGGTGCATGGAGGTGTGCTGATGGCGTTTGCTGATTACACCTTGTGCATGGGCGCTAACATGGGTCAGAGCGAAAGTGTGGTTACTATGACTTGCAACAACGAGTTTGTTGCNCCGGCCTTTAAAAATGATATCGTTGAGGGCGAATGCGAAATCGTCAGGCGAGGTAAATCTACAGTGTTTTGTCGTTGTACGCTCCGGGTTTCGGGAAACGTCATTTTAACTAGCAGTGCTGTTATTAAACGGATTAATAAGCGCTAGGNTGTCAGGCTTGCAGGGAATATACTTTTTCGGCAGTTCCATAAAATAAGGCGTGCTTTTCATCCTCGCTAAAATCCGCTGTCATCTTTTTAAACGCATTCCATAGCACATGATAGTTAATTGAGAGCCGATCCACAGGGAAATTGCTTTCGAACATACAGCGTTCCGGGCCAAAACATTCAATAGTGTGCATGTANTACTTTTCNTGCGCTTTCAGGAATTGGTCTGAACTAGGTGGTNGTTTTGCTTTATGCCAATCGAAACCATTATCGGGCATGGCNAAGCCACCAAGCTTGGCATACACNTTTTCNCACCTAGCAATATCTGAAATCTCTTGTTTCCATTTATGGAATATTTCATCTTTACGGTTTCGATAGGTGCCTACGCCTAATGGCGTGCCGAAGTGATCAAGCACCATAGTCGTTTCGGGAACATTCCGAGCTAGGTTAAGAAAGTCTAGATTCTGGTGATGGTAGTGCCAGGTNTCATAGGTTAAACCATGACCTGCAAGAAAGCTTAGGCCCTTACGGAAAGACTCTTCTCCGTATAGATTGAGCGGAGCATTTCCAGGGATAAATAAATCTTGAGGATACAAGTCTCTTGCTCCTGAATGACGAATTCCACGNAGTAGCCCTTCGCTTTTGACTGTGTGTAGGTGTATAACTTCCCGTAATTTTTCCTCTGATTCTCCGGCAAGCCTGAGATCGGCATGGGCTATGATNCCGGCGACGGTGGCATTATTAGGGTCTAATGCGCTCTGCTTGCAACAGTCGATAATGTACTCGGTTTCTCCGACCGGGCGAAGGTAGTCAAGTCCTTCCCTGTAATAAAAGGCCATACATTCAACGAATAGAGTCTTAACGATATTATGGCCGGAACCGGTATCGCTCCATAATTCAGGTAAAAGATAGTTCCTGCCGAATCGTTTTTTCCACAGATGGTGGTGGGGATCAATGATAAGACGCTCGGGATCGATGATGTCTTCTTNTACNTGNNCCAACCATTCATCCGAGCCGGCCTCTANCNCAACCATNTAAATTTCCCGATTAATGTCTCATATNTAAAACGGTTTGGGTTTTTACCACAANCTAATAAGCAAGTGGATACTTAAAGCTTGGCTGGTATAGTATTCGGAGTCAATGTACGCGTTTATGATACAGNTCAGGGCATAGCCGGGCATATATTAAAATAAACTTAGTAGGAGCTATGCATGAATATCACTTCCATCGTCATAATTCTNTATCTCGGCGCCTTTGTNGTCTATGGGCTTTATTTAAATAGNAAAAAGGGTAGTGCTTCTGATTGGGCGATTGGGGGTAGTACCTTAGGGATATTCATGATTGCTGCTGGCGCAGCAGGTACTCGAATAGGGGGAGCAGGTACTTACGGCGTTGCTGGCGATGTAATCGCTGAAGGTGTTGGTCACATGTGGTACAGCTTTAATTCCTTCGCTGCACTATTTCTGGTTGGTTTATTCTTCGTTATTCCCTATCGTCGGCTCAAAGTTGTTAGTGTTGGCCAGGTTTTTGANCATCGCTTTGGTTCTTACCGTTGCCAGTGGTTAACAAGTCTTTGTGTGCAGGCTGAGTATTTAGTAGTGAATATTATTGAGCCTTTTATTATTGGCTCTATCATATCGGGGTTCACTGATATTCCATTCCCTGTTGGTGTTGCCATAGGCGCTTTCTTAATTATTTCCTTTACTGTTTTTGGTGGCTTGAAAGGAACCGCNTATGCAAACATTGTGCATTGTTCCGTGATCATTTTTGGACTGTTATTAGTTGGTGTAATAGCCATGAACAACATGGGTGGTTGGGAAGTAGTGGTTGAGCGTACCTCTGAGCAACTTGCTGTATCCGGAGGTGATGAAGTCGCNTGGTGGAGTTTTACGGGAATTGGTATTGCCACCATAATTGCTATGTTTATTTCGGCAACAATCCATACGCCNGCTGCTTCCGTTTATTGTAACTATGCNAGCTCTGCAGCCAAGGAAGACTATTTGATNCCAGGNTTTTTCGGTGCCGGGGTAATTGCCGCCCTAATGCCTTTANTTGCNGGCTTTATCGGGATCTTAACCATGGCGGCATACGGGTCGGAANNAGGATTAAGCGGCTACGAAAATATNGCCANATTGGCATTAGATGGTGGTGAAATTCTTGGAGGCATTGCCTTGGCTGCCGTATTGGCNGCAGTAATCTCTTCAGGTGCGCCTATCTTATTAGCCAGTTCAACTATGTTTGTTAATGATTGGNTTCCAGNCTCTAAAAACTTTTCANAGGAACAACAACTACGATGGTATAAAGTTGTTGNCGTTATCTATGGTTCTGGTGCTGCACTGGTTGCNTGGCTGGGCAATATCACTTCCGTATTGGGGTTGGTGCTTATTGCATTCGCCCTTGTGGTGCCGCCAGCGGTNTCAGTTGNCTTCGTGCTCTATTGGCGTCGAACATCGGAGAAAGCGGCGTTTTACGGCACGGCTTCGGGCTTTGCCGGCGGTCTGANTATGTGGTTGTTTAATGTNCTATTNGACGGCCCCGAGAATGCCAATGCTGGTGGATTCGCCCANTGGTACCACGAGNTTTACAATCAGATAGGTGCCTGGAGTGATCCAGCGTTTGCTACGTTTATCTTTCCAATNATTGTGGTGCCCCTGTTCACCATNCTNTTTCCAAATGACGAGAAAGCGAATGCGAATTATGACAGTTTTTATGGCAAGCTAGGCCGCATTCAGAAGAATTTTAAGTGGACTACTGAAACAAGCTAACGTTTTATCTCTCCATTAGCTTGAATGATAAAAGGACCAGGTGTCCCGTAACTTTGTTCAAGCAAGGCGCAAAGTTCTTCTCCTGTGTCTGCTTTACCACCAGGAACGCCGAATCCTTTCGCCAGTGAAACCCAATCAATAACCGGATTGCCAATATCAAACAGGCTCGCGGCAATATTACCCACATCGGTAACTCCCAAGCGCCCGTATTCGACATCCAGTATGTTGTATGAATTGTTGGCAAAAATAACCGTTGTCACGTCTAGATTTTCCCGTGCCTGGGTCCATAAGGCCTGGATGGTATAGGCTGCTCCGCCGTCACCTAGCATTGCCAGTACTCTTTGATCGGGGCAGGCGAGTGCGGCACCAACAGAACATGGGCCGCCTTGACCAATGGCACCTCCAGTAAGACTAAGCCAATTATTCTGGGAAGTGTTTTGGCAAAATGGATAGGCTGCGTTACCACCACCGGAATCTGTACACACAATCACATTTTCCGGTAAGGTTGCGGCGAGAGATTGGATGATCGTCTTCGTGTTTAATTCACCGCTCGGCTTACCAATATCCTTCCTCTCAAAAGTAGAAACGTTTTCTTTGCTCGCGCCCAATCGATCTTCCAGGCGCACCATGGCATCGATAGCATCTTCTTCGACGTAGGATAGTCGAGTAACTTTGCATCCTTCAGGAATCAACTGTGCTGGTGAGTTCTGGTAAGCGAAAAAACTAACGGGCGTCGAGCCACCGACAAGAATTAAATTTTGCACACCATCTAATGTGCTTAATACTTGTTCTGGGAAATAAGGNAGGCGATCGATTGTCACTCTGCCTGGCCCACCGTCTACGCGTGCTGGGAATGTGCCATTAAACATCTTGCAACCATATTTATTTGAGATCTTGCTGGCGGCAGCCATAGCGGCTTGTTCGGCGCCATGATGTTCGAGCAGAATTACCGTACTGTTGCCTTCTTTTTCGATGAAGTTCGCAACTTTTTCTATGGCCGATTCATTAACCTTTGCTCTCTGAGGCACAGCATTAGGCTCAGCTGGCCCNGTGGAATCGCCCCAAGCCGCATCGGCGCCCATAATCAATGTTGCGATCTGTCCGGTTGATCCTGTCGACTGTCGAAGAGTCGCTGTGTAGGCATCCGCTCCATCCTGTGCGAGAGAATCGGCAGTACATTCAGATTTAATCCAACAGGAAAAATTCNGNGCCAAGGTATCAATGTCTGATGTAAGTGGNGCGTCATGACCAACATGAAAGTTAGGGTGGTTTCCGATGATATTTATCANGGGTGAATTGGCCCGTCTTGCATTGTGTAAATTGGCAATACCGTTAGCCATACCAGGNCCCAAATGGAGGAGAGTGGCTGCAGGTTTGCCAGTCATGCGGCCAATACCATCTGCAGCACCGGTACAAACACCTTCAAATAGAGCGAGCACAGATTTAACTCTTGGCACTGCATCTAGTGCTTGTACCAGATGCATTTCAGAAGTACCGGGATTTGCTATACAGAACTCAACGCCGCAATCGGCGAGAGTATTTATCAGTGCAGTAGCGCCGTTCATGTTATTGTTCAATGCTCGTGACCGGATTCAGTTAACGATTACCTAGAAAAGCTGGGTATCATAGCATTTAAAATATTAAACACTAATGCCTATTACCAATGAAGAAAAAGAGTTCGCTGCATATATAATTGATCTCATGCAGGCAATTGGACCTGTGTATTCGAAAAGGATGTTTGGTGGATTTGGAGTCTTCTTGGATGGCATGATGTTCGGATTGATAACGGACAACATACTTTACCTGAAAGCGGATGGCGAGAATCGAAAAGAATTTGACGAGCTGGGCTTGCAGCCGTTCACCTATAAAAAGCAGGGCCAGGAAACGAAACTCTCCTACTATCAAGCTCCAGAAGAAGCTATGGAGAGCATGGAGATCATGTCGGAATGGGGTAATCGAGGGTTCGGCGCTGCACTCAGGGCTGCGGCCCGTAAATTCGGGACCAATAAAGAACGAAAAAGCCAGACAAGAGCGAATAAAATCGCGTCTTAGTGCTCATTTATAAATCAGTAACTCATTACTGCGATCAGTGTAACCAATTGACCAGTACCTGGCATATTCAAAGCCACTTTATTCCTGATAATGCTATTTGGATAGGATAGAATTCAGCGTGATTAAAAATTGGTTAACAAAGAGTTTATAGGTGCAAATGATGAAATTACATGTATTGGCGCTAGCGGCTGCAACTTTGGTGCTTGCTGGATTCATACAAGCGCAAGAAGAAGCTTACACGGTACCACGGACGGAATGGGGGCAGCCTGATCTTCAGGGAGTTTGGAACTTCAGCTCATTTATCCCACTGGAGCGCCCTGCGTTTTTTGGTGATAAGGAGTTTCTTACTGAGCAGGAAATAGCTGCTCTTGCAGCACAAACCGAAGCCGGACTTGAAGCAATCAACAATATAGGAGTCGGTGGCTACAACACCTTCTGGGTTGAAATGGGCGGAGATCGTGACAATCGAACATCATTGATTACCTACCCTGAGAATGGACGGTTACCGGAATCTGTTGAGGGGGTTCCTGTTCAGGTCGGAGGGCTTGGTCCCGACGAGCCAGGCACGCGGCCAGTGCGCATGGTAGTGGGTGGGATTGCGAAGGATGGTCCGGAAGATCGCGGTTTATCAGAACGCTGCATTGTGGGTTTTAACGCGGGCCCCCCATTTACCCCAAACCTATACAATAACAACGTACAAATTATCCAAAACCAGGATACTGTAGTTATCATGACCGAAATGGTTCATGACGCACGTATCGTTCCGCTGGATGGTAGAGATCATGTTAGTAACACCATCCGCCAGTGGAGTGGCGATTCTCGAGGACACTGGGAAGATAACACCTTGGTTGTGCAAACCCGAAATTTCAACGGCTTGACTCAAAGCTTTGGTGTTTATGGTACTGCCGAGAATAAGTTTCTCACTGAACGCTTTACTCGGGTCGACCCCTATACTGTCGAATATGAGTTCACGGTTGATGATCCGAGTACATTTAAGCAAAAGTTTACGGCAGTGGTGCCTATGGCGAAAGTTGATGGCTTAATGTATGAATATGCTTGCCATGAGGGAAACTATGGGATGATGAATACTTTGCGCGGAGCCAGAATGGAGGAACGCCGAGCAGTTGAGAACAGTCAGTAGTTCAATATTATCCCAATAAAAAGGCTGGCATTGCTGGCCTTTTTTATACCTATTTGCATCACGACCGCAATAGGACTCCTATTATTAATACTTCAGTTGATCAAATCTAATTCTTTGATAAGATTAATTATTTGTTGGAAAACTAAGAGTGTCTGACCGGATGATTGTAAATGGGCGCATGCCAGCCTTCCAATTAATGCGAGTCTTCGGGCAGTCTTGTTTGCTTCTGCTTTTTGCTGTTCTTTATTTCTTGCCTTCGCCCGCGCTCTCCCAACCGCCCTCAGAAGAAATCCGCCCATACCAGGTTCCAACCGATATGAGTGGCGTCTATTTTTATCTGATTACCGTAGATGTGGGCGATATGATATGGGATAACTTTGGCCATACGGCGCTGCGTGTCTACGATCAAAATAGCGACACCGACACTGTCTTCAACTGGGGGGTTTTTGACGTGAGCGGCGGCATAGTGCCATTTTCATGGAATTTCTTTAAGGGGATAATGAACTATCGTTTGGCAACTAGCACACCTTCGCAAGAATTTGGGATGTACCGGGATCAGCGGCGGTCAGTCTGGCAGGATAAACTCAACCTGACCAATCCTCAGAAAGAAATACTTTACCGCAGGCTTATGTGGAACTTAGAACCGGAAAATGTTGAGTATGCCTATCAATACTTCTTTGATAATTGCACCACAAAAGTACGGGATTATCTTGATGAGGCATTGTTAGGCAAGGTGAGACGGGAATATACAGGGGTCACCGAAAAGACATTTCGGGAACAGGTGCAATCTCACTATGAATCGGTCCCGCTTATAGCTTTTTCGCTCGATGTGTTGATGAATAGTAATATCGATCGAGCAGTTACTGAGTGGGAAGATATGTATCTGCCTCTGCAGCTTAGAGACCGGTTGTTGAACGTTAAATCTGACGTAACACAAAACGGTGAACAGCTAATGTTGCTGAACGATCACCAAGTCATCATGGAATTTCCTGCTCCTTTCATTAAAACAAATGGTTACGTTGTTTCGTCATTGTTGTTATGGGCGGCGGTTATATTGCTCATATTAAGTTTGAAGAGAGTGCCTCGATCATATTTTGCAGGTTATTCCCGTGTTAGCTTAAGAGCCCCCGGGATTAGTTTCAGGGTTCTAGGAATGCTGGGATTGTTAACTGCAGTTTTCAGTGGAGTATATGGAGCAGTGATGCTGGGGAGTTGGTTTGTTTCTGATCATATCGATACGCATCATAATTTTAACCTGTTGCTTTTCTGGCCAACCGATTTGTTAGGTATTCCTATTGCCCTTCGCTGGTTATTCTTTTGTAAGCCATGGCAAATGACACATAATAGTGCCCCTTTTATCCACTATTACTTATTTATGCATATTGCAGGAATGGCTATCTATACTGCAATCGGGCTTTTTGGCCTCACCGACCAATCAATTTATGATATTGCAATCTATGTGTTACCTGGATTTTTTCTATACACCTTGTTGATTTGGTTTTTAGGGTTCGAACCAGTTAAACCGAAGGACGTGCTTTTATTATGAGAGCAAAGCTAAAGTGACAATATTAAAAAGCACTGACGCTATTCGGGCTGATATGCTGGACCCCCTCGCTCAAAAACTTGCCGATGCCGCAGCTCGGCTACCTCAGTTAGAAGAGGGTAATGTTGATGCAGCTCGTGCACTCCGGGAAGAGAGGGGCAACCCGTTTGCACCGGTATCATGTGATCTAGCAAATATTAGCGATCACGAAATCTGCTTAGCCGAAAGCGCGATTTTGGGTCGTGTATACACTCCCAAAAGCAGGAAAGGGGGTTTGCTGCCGGCCTTGGTTTTTTACCACGGTGGTGGGTTTGTCCTTGGTAATGTGGAGCAATACGATACTGTCGCCCAGCATATTGCCTTTCGTAGTGGTTGTATTGTGGTTTCAATTGACTACCGCTTGGCGCCGGATAACAAGATTAAAGGTATACATCGAGATGGTTTCAATGCCTATCAATGGGTAATCAATAACGCGGAAAGGCTGGGTATAGATCAAGGTCGCATCGCTATCGGAGGCGACAGCGCTGGTGGTAATCTGACAATCGGGGTCATTTTACTTTGTAAACGGCAAAATTTCTCAATGCCCGATTTCCAGGTGTTGATTTACCCTAGTGTCGACTTACCAATGAGATTTCCCTCAGTGGATGAGTTTGCTTCAGGTTATTTTCTAACCAAGAAAGGAATGAAGTGGTTTCGGAGTCATTATTTGGAAATCCCAGAGCAAGCTTATGACCCGGAATTACTTTTTCTGGAACAAAATCTCAGAGGACTACCGCCAGCGTTTGTTATTACCGCGGGGTTTGATCCTTTGAGGGACGAAGGGAAAGCCTTTGCAGATCGACTCGCTGAATACGATGTGGCGGTTAGACATATTTGTTATACCGACATGATTCACGGGTTTTTGTCGTTCTCAGGTGGTATTGGCGCTGGAATGGACTTAATCGATGAAATTGGGAATGAGTTACAGCAGAAATTTTTTAATCGTTAATTTACGAGCAAAAAAAAGTCGAACTCGAAAGTCCGACTTAATCTTCCTAAAACGGTTAAAAGTTAATCGATGATTTCAACTCTTCGGTTACGCTGATAAGCTGCTTCGGCGGTGCCCCGATCTGCAGGGCGTTCCTCACCATAGCTGACTGTCTCAATCTGATTACGAGACGCACCGTTAACAATTAGGTAATTCATAATAGCATTGGAGCGACGTTCTCCCAATGCCAGATTGTATTCACGAGTGCCTCGTTCATCGGCATGGCCTTCCAAGCGAATTCGCTTGCTGACATCGGTGGCCAAGTCGCGTGCATGATAGCTCAGAACGTCTCGGTCCGCTGGTCGAAATTCGGCTACGTCAAAATCAAAATAGAATACCTTGGTTGCCAGGGCAGAACGCACCATTCGTTCTTCTGCAGCGGCTGCCCGTCTCGTTGCCTCTTCTTCCATTTCTTGGGCACGACGGGCGGTTGCATCTACACCTGATTCGCTGGTCTCTGCGACTTCTTCAGGAATGACCTCTTCGCTGCTGGAACTGCAAGCGACAAATCCACTGAAGGCAAAAAGCACTAGTGCCAATTTTATTAGGTGATTTATTTTCATGGCTGCTCCTCCAAAATCTCTCTAAAAACACCAAGCTTTAAACTAAACTGCGTTTGGAAAGGCATGGGAAAATTANGCGTAAATACAGTATCTTGTATAGAGAGCAAAGCATACCCCATTTAGTTGGGTAAATCTATTGCATAAACTCAGCTTTAATTGCTCGGAGAGACTCAAATTCACTGGGATTTGTCTGGCGAGTATTTTTAGAGTAATTGTTCTATTGCCGGTTATAAAAAACCAGCAGAAATGGTAATCTTCGCTCTTTTTTACATTGACCAACAATGGCCAAAGATGTTCCATCTCCTTCATATGGGCGGACCAAATTAGCCTGGTTTCAGCCGATGTAAGTAATTCTGGCTAATGAGGATAGAAATCGTGAATGCTGATTTTACCATCGAAGAATTGGCGTTCCAGAAAGAAGTAAGAACCTTTCTGGACAATGAGTTTCCATTTGAATTTAGGACCAAGATCGACGCGAACAGGCGGTTGAGTAAAAAGGAAATAATTCGCTGGCAGAAAATTCTTTACGAGAAAGGATGGGCGGCCCCTACCTGGCCAGTCGAATTTGGAGGTACCGGGTGGAGCCAGGTTCAGCGACATATTTTTGCGACAGAAATGGGTCTGATAGGTGCTCCTGAGCCTGTGCCTTTTGGTATGAAGATGGTGGCGCCTGTCATAATGGAATATGGAACTGAAGAGCAGAAAAACCGGTTTCTGCCTGACATACTCGAAAGCAACGTGTGGTGGTGTCAAGGGTATTCTGAGCCAAATTCGGGCTCCGATCTTGCTTCCTTAAAAACCACCGCGGTCAGAGATGGAGATGAGTACATCGTCAACGGCGCAAAGACCTGGAATACCTATGGCCAGTATGCTGATTGGATCTTCTGTCTAGTTAGAACCGACAACACAGTGAAGAAGCAGGAGGGTATAAGTTTTCTGCTCATTGATATGTCGTCTCCGGGTATCACACTAAGGCCGATCGTCTTACTAGATGGTCATCCTGAAGTTAATGAAGTTTTCTTCGATGACGTCAGGGTGCCTGTAAATAACATCGTTGGGGAGGAAAATAAGGGTTGGACTTATGCCAAGCTATTGCTCACTCATGAACGAAGCAATATTGCTGGTGTTCCTCGTGGTAAACGGCGGCTACGTGGATTGAAACGTATTGCAGCTGATACCGACGACGGATTCGGTAACACTATGCTCGAAAATCCGCGTTTCAAAAATAAGCTCGCAGAAGTAGAGATTCAGTTGCAAGCGTTGGAGTATTCAGAATTGCGAACACTTGCGGCCTTGAGTGTAGGCAAAGCGCCGGGGCCGGAATCGTCAATACTGAAGATTGTTGGTACCGAGCTTGCACAGGAAATGGATGAGCTCTTTGTGGAGTTGGCTGCTTATAGTTGTCTCCCTTTTGTACCAGAACAATTCGAGGATGGTTTTCAAGGTGTTCCCCTCGGTCCAGGCAACTCCGCGTACGCAGCCCTGAACTATTTTAATAATCGTAAAGCGTCCATTTACGGCGGATCTAATGAGATTCAACGCAATATTATTTGCAAGCATGTACTCGGTCTTTAGGAAAAACTAAGCCAGAAAAAATACGCCGGCGTTAATGAGGTATAAAAGTTGGATTTTTCATACACAGAAGAACAACAGATGCTCCAGGAAAGTGTACAGAAGTTTGTACAAAAGAATTATGAATTCGCTACACGCGCGAAGATCATCGCGAGTGAAAACGGATACAGCAACGAAAATTGGGAGTTGTTTGCTGAGCTTGGTTGGTTAACCGTCCCCTTTTGCGAAGAGGACGGCGGATTTGGTGGTTCTGCGGTGGATCTCACCGTAATGATGGATGAGTTTGGCAAAGCTAACCTTGTAGAACCGTTCACTCCTACTGCTATTCTTGGTGGCGGGTTGGTTAGTGCGTTGGGAGAGAAAGGCCAAAAAACTGAACTATTAGGGCCTCTCATGGAAGGCAAGTTACAACTTGCTTGTGCGTATGCTGAGACTGGCAGTCGGTTTAACCTGTCCAACGTAACTACAACTGCAACTGTCGAGGGTGATCAGGTAAGGCTAAACGGTGAGAAGATAAATGTTTTAAACGGTTCCAATGCCGACAAGTTACTTTTGGTAGCGAGAGAATCTGGAGCACAGACCGATAGGAACGGTATCTCGATATTCCTTGTTGATAACGACAGCGATGGTCTCTCAATTCAGCCTTACACCAATGTCGATGGTAAGAAAGCTGCCCAGATTAGTTTTGCTTCGGTTAGTGTTCCACTGAGTGCAAGGTTGGGAGAAGCTGGGGGAGCTCTACCCGCTTTGGAGGCGGTAATTGATCGAGCAACGGTCGCCGTTAGCGCAGAAGCAGTGGGAGCACTCGAGGCCCTATTGCAAAAAACAGTGGAATACAGCAAGACAAGGAAGCAGTTCGGTACGCCGATTGGAACTTTTCAGGCACTACAGCATCGCATGGCTGATATGTTTATCGAATGCCAGTTAGCGCGATCCATCGTGATTATGGCTGCTATGAAGCTCGATAGCACTGAGAATGATGTGGAAAAAAGTAAGGCTGTGTCCGCCGCCAAGAGTCGCGTAGGTAAGGCCATTGAAAAAGTTGGCCAAGAGGCCATACAGATTCACGGTGGTATCGGTATGACGGAAGAACTCGATGTGGGACATCTGTTTAAGCGCGTAACAGCTATCGATATTCAGTTTGGTAATACCGACTATCACACTGCAAGATTTTCCTCGCTTTAGTTCAGTGGCGCTTTGTCATGAGTGAATTGATTTTCGTTCGTCATGGGCAGGCCTCTTTCGGTAAAGAAACCTATGACAAGCTCAGTGAGCGAGGTCTCGAACAGGTACGAATACTTGCTCGGCACTGGCAACAAACAGGCCAAGAATTTGATTTCATGTACAGTGGGACCTTACAACGACAGAAGGAGACCGCTGCGGAGTTAGTATCCCTGCTTAAAAACAAACAAACTGAACTGATTGAACGTCCGGCTTTGAATGAATACAACGCTGATCCTCTCATCCAAATTTACCTCCGTAATCACTCAACTGCCGAAGGTCTCGACCCTGAGTTACACTGGCCTATAAGAGAAGAAAAGCTATTCCAGCGAGTTTTTGAAGCTGCGACAGCAAAGTGGATACAAAATCAGCTTAAGCCCAGCCTTCAGGATTCTGAGTTTGAGCAATGGTCCACGTTTCAGGATCGGGTGCATGGAGCTCTGAGTGAGATTATGGCTTCGCACTCTTCTGGCAGTCGCGTGTTGATCTCCACTTCTGGAGGTGTCATCGCCATGGCATTGCAGAGCGTATTGCAATTACCAGATAAGCAGGTTATTGCCCTTAACTGGATGGTGTATAACAGTTCAGTAACCCGAATTAAATACGGAAATGATAAGATCTCACTTACGCAATTTAATAGCCTGCCGCACCTTGAAAGGAAAGGACTAAAGCATATGGTGACCTACCGGTGATCGATTTGGCGGGGTGGGTCAAATAACCTTGGAATTGTTTTGATAGCTAGTGATTTAATCGACAAAGCGAGTGATGTCAGAGAAGGAGAGGGCCTCGATCTCGATGCACTTAAGCAGCATCTTGAGCCTGTATTGGGTAACAAAGTAGCTGGCCTAGAAATAAAACAGTTTCCCGGCGGTCATTCCAATCTGACCTACCTGTTAACCAACGGTGACGAGAGCTGGGTTTTAAGACGACCACCTTTTGGCAGTAGGGTAAAGAGTGCCCACGATATGTCGCGTGAATACAGGATTCTCTCGGCAATTAAAGACGTTTATCCCTATGGCCCGGCCCCTCTGCACTTTTGTGATGATCACAGCGTTGTTGGCTGTGATTTTTACTTGATGAATTATATTCAGGGGCTGATTATTAGGCGGGATTATCCGAAAAATCTGCACCTTTCGCCGGATCTGATCAGGAAGCAATTGTTTAATTTTTTTGACGTGCTTGGTGAGTTGCATTCTGTTGATTTAGCGGAGGCTGGGTTGGAGAATTTTGGCAAGCCAGAGGGTTATGTCAGACGTCAGGTCGAAGGGTGGTGCAGACGATGGGCAGATGCCGTGACTCCCGATACAGTTAATTGCGATATGACCATCCAGTGGCTTAACGATAACATGCCGTTAGAGAGTGGCAAGGCAAGTGTGATTCATAATGACTATAAGCTAGATAATGTGATTTTCGATGCACAGGATCCGCTGAAAGTAATCGGTGTTCTGGATTGGGAAATGGCGACAGTTGGAGACCCATTGATGGATCTTGGTTGTACTCTGGGTTACTGGACTCAGGTCAATGATCCAGATTTCTTCCGAGAATCCCGCACAATGCCATCAGATATGGAAGGGGCTCCGATACGAGCCGAAATTATCGATCGCTTCCAACAACGGACCGGTTTGGCGATAAACAATTTTCCATTCTATTTTTGTTTTGGATTGTTTCGTCTATGTGTTATCGGTCAGCAAATATACTATCGGTATTACCATGGCCTCACTAAGGACGAGCGTTTTGCTGGGTTTCTTAAAAAAGCTCATGTGCTGCAACGGATGTGTGAACTCATAATCCGTGGCGAAATAACAACCTGAGGACCGAATTATGTCATTTAATATTAACGAATTGTTTTCTATCGCGGGTAAGACAGCAATAGTTACAGGAGGCTCCCGGGGCATCGGTAAAATGATAGCAGAGGGATACGTAGAAAATGGTGTAAAAACCTACATCACTGCGCGCAAAGCGGAAGCTTGTCTGCGAACCGCGGAGGAATTATCGAAGAAAGGCGAGTGCATCGCATTTCCTGCTGATCTCTCATCCAAAGAAGGCCGTGAAAGCTTTGTAGAGCAAATAAAATCACATGAGGAAAGAATCGATATTTTAGTAAACAATGCCGGAGCGGCTTGGGGTGCAGCCTTTGAAGAATATCCGGACGAAGGTTATGACAAGGTCATGAATATTAACGTGAGGGCTATCTTCATGCTGACTCGAGACTTGATGCCGCTGTTAACTAAGAATGCCACATTGGAGAACCCGAGCCGGATAATCAACATAGGTTCAATTGATGGTCTGCGTGTATCGACTACTGATAACTTTGCTTATGGCGCTAGCAAAGCCGCGGTACATTTTTTAACTAAGAATCTTTCCGTTAGACTCGCTTCGAAGGGGCTTACAGTAAATGCTATCGCCCCAGGCCCCTTCGAGAGTCAGATGATGGATTATATGCTAACTAATTATCGTGACCAGATTGAAGCTCATAATCCAATGGGCAGAATCGGTTGCCCAGAGGATATGGTCGGCCTTGCTATTTACCTTGCCTCGGAGGCGGCCAAGTACGTGACGGGCCAGATTATTGCTCTTGATGGCGGAAGCAACTTAGGATCCCGCCAAGAACGATTCGCTGGGTAGCAGGTCGAATACCACAGTATCCGGATTGATAGACTTAAATCCTTTTAATTCCCTGCCTTGCAGTGGTACTTTTACCGGTCTTAAAACAATAACCAGTTACAACCTACTGGCGGTATCCATTGAGTAAGTCAAGATCCCAGCTTTTGCCAAGGAACGTGGTAGCTTGCGTGGCCTTTATTAGTGGCTTTTGCATAATGACAATTGAAATGCTGGGGGCCCGCATTTTGTCACCTTATTTTGGGGGCAGCCTCTCGGTGTGGGGCAGTATTATCACCATTTTCATGGTGGCACTGGCGATGGGCTACCTCATTGGTGGCAGGTTGTCGACGCAAAACCCTAATGCGGTGACCTTCGCAATATTCTTTATAGGTGCGGCTGTTTTTTCGCTACCGGTAATTCTATTTGCAGATGCCATTATGGAGCCGATCTTCCTTACTATTGAAGATCCTCGTTACGGATCTCTTTTCGCTTCGATATTCTTGTTTTTTATCCCGACTAGCATCTTGGGTATGATCTCACCGTATTCTGTACGGCTCATGGTTGAGACGCATGAACACAGCGGGCATATGGCAGGCCTTTTGTATTTCATCTCCACCATCGGCAGTGCGGCTGGCACTTTGGGGACCAGTTTTTATTTTGTATTGTGGTTCGAAGTAAACCAAATCCTGTGGAGTGCTGTGGTAGCCTTGATCGCAACTGGATGTATAATTCTTTTGATAGGCTATGCGCAAACTGTAAAATTGGTCAAGCAAACTCGTCATTATGAAAACAAACAGGCTTAACGCAAATCTACCAATCAGTTTAGCGATAATGTGCTTTATCACTTTGAGCAGTTTCCCAGTTAAGGGGGAAACTATTCACGAAGAACGGTCCAAGTATCGCGACATTACCGTCACCCAGGTCAAGGATCGGCGTTGCCTTTTGTTCAATGTGCATCGTGGTGATCGCAACCAGACGTGTGTTCTGATTGATGATCCCGACCGTCTAGTTTTCGATTATACACGCATGAGTTTTGCGGGCTTACTGCTAGAATCTGAACCGGAACGAATTCTAATTATCGGATTGGGCGGTGGTTCGATCCCGCTAACTTTTTCTGACCTGTTACCAAATACCCGAATTGATGTTGTGGAAATCGATGAAGCAGTTGTTAAGGTCGCCAAAGAGTTTTTCTTCTTTAGAGAAACTGAGAACATGAAGGTGACCATAGAAGATGGGCGGCCCTTTATCAAGCGAGCTGCTATTCGTAACGAAATCTATGACTATATCGTGCTGGACGCTTTTAGTGGCGATTACATTCCGGAGCACATGTTGACTCGTGAATTTCTAGAAGAAGTAAAGCGTATCTTGAGTCCGAATGGTGTCTTGGTAGCAAATACATTTTCAACCAGTCGTCTCTATGACCACGAATCAGTAACTTACCAGCGAGTGTTCAATGAGTTTTACAATTTTAGGCTACCAACATCTGGGAATCGTATTATCATCACTCAATTAGGCTCATTACCCCCAAGAGGCGAACTTGTTGCTGAAGCGCGACGTATTGCTGAAAGTTTGGAGAAGTATGGCATCCCGATTTTAGACTATCCTCGACGCCTGTCCACACGGATAGATTGGGACATGAGCCGACGCATTCTGACAGATCAGTATTCCCCAGGAAATTTGCTAAGAGACAAATAGGAGTTCGATCAAATCATGAGAAAATTAAAAAACTACTTGGCACCAATTTGCATGCTAACAATCAGCTTCTATAGCTTTGCTGATGTAACCATCAAATCAGATGTCGTTTACGGGCACAAAGATGGTTTAGCGTTGATCTATGATGTCATCGAACCAGATAATGCTAACGGTGCTGCTATAGTCTTTATGATGAGTGGTGGCTGGTTTTCACGTTGGACCCCAGCGGAGTTTCTATCGCAGCGTTTTGAAGACATGCTGGAAGCTGGGTTTACAGTCATCCCTGTTTATCATGGAAGTGCACCGCGTTATCACGTTCCCGATGCCTATTCAGATGTGAGTCGCGCGATCCGTCATATCAAATTGCGAGCCGAACAGCATAGTATCGATCCGGACAGAATTGGTGTCACCGGTGGCAGCGCAGGAGGTCATTTGTCACTGATGCTTGGTCTTGATGCCGATATGGGTGATCCGAATGCAGATGACGAAGTCATGCGCCAGGATAATTTAGTGGCTGCTGTTGTTGCCTATTTTCCACCAGTAGATCTACGTCAACTCGCTGGACCAGGCTCTTGGTCAGAGAGATTTCCAGCTTTGAATTTCGATCCAGACAAGGCAGCATCGATCTCTCCAATCCTCCACGCTGATCCTGATGATCCGCCAACCCTATTGATCCATGGTGACGCAGATGGGCTAGTTGACATTGAAAACTCAGTAATCATGCATGAGGAATTTCAGAAAAAGAATGTCGAGTCACAATTTATTACTATTCCTGGAGGAGGGCATGGGTTCCAAGGCGAAGACGCGCAGAGGGCTGACTCAGCTCGCCTTGAGTGGTTCAAGAAACATCTACTATAAAAAATAGAAGTTATGGGTTTTCTATAGTATGGCAGCCAAGCGGGTGCCCTGATCGATAGCTCGCTTGGCATCCAGTTCTACCGCCACATCAGCTCCGCCGATAAGATGAAAGGACTTTTGAAGCCCTTCACTTAGTTCTCGCAGCGGTTCCTGACCGGCACAAATTACCACATTGTCAACTTCGAGCACTCTGGGTTCATCACCAACTAACAAATGTAGTCCTTGATCATCAATACGCTGGTAAGCACAGCCTGCCAACATCTTGATGCCGCGCTTTATCAAACCTAGTCTATGGATCCAGCCGGTGGTTTTTCCTAGGTTCTTGCCCAGCCCCTCTGTCTTACGTTGACATAGGAAGATTGTCCGAGGAGAAGGCGTAAACTTGGGTTCAACACCCTCNATNCCGCCNCGGGCTTGCAAGTCCATGTCGATTCCCCATTCTTGCATAAANGCTGGTATGTTAAGGCTGGTNGGGTGGCCNCTATGGGAAAGGAATTCGGCCACGTCNAAACCGATNCCNCCGGCGCCGATGATNGCTACTCGTTCNCCGATTTCTANNNCACCATTGATNACATCGGTNTAATTTACTACGGTAGGATGATCTATACCNTCGATTACTGGGACACGTGGCACAANTCCGGTTGCNAGTATAATTTCGTCGAAGTCGGAGTTATTTANCTGAGTTATTGTCACTCTTGTATCCAACTGAACGTAGACACCAAGTCTGTCCAGTTGCCTCTTGTAGTAGCGTAGTGTTTCATCAAATTCTTCTTTACCGGGAATTTCCCTGGCCAGATTGAACTGTCCTCCGATCTTGTCTTTGGCTTCGAACAGAGTAACTTTGTGACCGCGTTCTGCTGCGGTTATCGCTGAGGCGAGTCCGGCTGGTCCAGCACCGACTATTCCCAGGTTCTTGCTTTGCTTTGTCTTACCAATATTCAGTTCAAGTTCGTGGCAGGCGCGAGGATTAACTAAGCAGCTCGTTAACTGCCGATTAAAGGTGTGATCCAGGCAGGCCTGGTTACAACCGATACAAGTATTGATCTCGTCCGCTCTACCGGCAGCAGCTTTTTTAACAAAGTCTGCATCGGCTAACAGCGGTCGGGCTAAGGACACCATGTCAGCATCCCCACGGGCCAGAACTTCTTCAGCAACATCCGGAGTGTTGATGCGATTGGAGGTTATGACCGGCACAGAAAACTTGTCTCTGAATTGGGTGGTCACCCAGGTGAAAGCAGCTCTGGGGACTTTCATCGCTATTGTCGGAACCTGGGCTTCGTGCCAGCCGATACCTGTGTTAATAATAGTAACGCCAGAATTGCAAAGAGCCTGTCCAAGCTTTATTACCTCTTGATGGTTGCTGCCTCCCTCCACCAAGTCCAACATAGAAAGCCGAAAGATTATTATGAAGTTTTCTCCTAGTCTTGCTCGCACACGCTTTACAATTTCTAATGGCAGACGGATACGGTTTTCGTAGCTACCACCCCATTTATCATTACGGCGGTTAGTGCGTTTAACAATAAACTCATTGATGAAATAGCCTTCAGAACCCATAATTTCAACACCGTCATAACCGGCTTGCTGACAAAACTCTGAAAAGTTAACAAAAGCTTCGATTTCTTCTTCGATGATCTCAGTTGTTGCCTCTTGGGGGACGAATCGATTAATAGGAGCCTTGATAGGAGATGGGGCAATCAAATTTTCCGTTCGTGAATAACGTCCAGTATGCAAAATCTGTAAACAAATTTTTCCACCCTCATCGTGTACCGCATCCGTAACGATTTTGTGTTTTTCAATCTCACCGGGGCGTTTGAATATAGGTTCGACACCCTCTGGTAAGCAATACCTGCTGGCCATGAAGCCGCCCGTTACGATAAGGCCAACGCCCCCTCGGGCCCGCTCCCCATAGAAGGCAGCCATGCGTTGGTGGCTGTCAGGAATGTCTTCTAGGCCTGTGTGCATGGAACCCATCAGCACACGGTTTTTCAGTGTAGTGAAGCCAAGGTCAAGCGGCTCAAGCAGCCGAGGATAGGGTAATTCAATGGAACTCATTATTGCGGACTCGTTAGTTAGATGCTTTTAATTTGCTAAGATGATTAGATGGAGCGTTTCAATACCTGTTACTTGGAACCAGCGAATTTTAGCCTCAATTAATGTGTTTCAATCCAAACCGGTAACGCCTTTATAGTCTTACATTTTTCGGATCCCAGCACAATTTCAGCACGATGAAAAACGCCGCCGAAGCTCTTACCGGGAGTCATTTTTTCTTTTATCTCTCTGATCAAGAATCTTTGCCTACATGCACTGTAAGAACATCGCAAGTAGAGCCATGTAGCACTTTAATGGCCGTCGAGCCCAACAAGATCTTCCAGCCTGAATGCCCATGACTTCCAATCACGATGGCGTCGGCGTTTATCTCATTAGCGAGGTTGCGTACTTCTGGAGCGGGAGCTCCGAGTAACGTGTGGATACACTTATTATCAACCCCGATTTCATTACCAATCTTATTCAATTTTTCCTCGGCAAAGTTTGTTGCCTCCAGCTGCATCTCGCTAATGTTTACCGCGTAAATGTCCATGCTGTATGCAGCAGCAACTGGCTCCACCACGTGCACTAGGTGTAACTTCCCAGTACCGCCAGTCATTTGTAATGCAGTATCAATCACTTTTTGGGAGTCGTCGGAAAGATCAACAGCTGCAAGTATCTTGTTATACATAATGTGCGTCTCCGATTTTTGCAGGCACCTAAGTCTGAGAGCCTGTATTACGGTTATCTTTTGTTCTTATTGGATCTGTAATCACTAGCTAGCCCCTTTTATCATGTTGCGGGCAATTATAATCTGCTGGATTTGAGAGGTGCCCTCGTAGAGTCGGAATAGGCGAACGTCGCGGTAGAAGCGTTCCACGGCATACTCAGACATATAGCCTGCGCCACCATGAATTTGCACAGCTCGGTCGGCTACTCTCCCTACCATCTCAGTTGCGAACAATTTGCAGGCCGATGACTCGGTGCTGACATTTTCACCCTTATCACGTTGGCGTGCGGTCTCGAGAGTCATGCATTTTGCGGCATAGGTTTCGGTTTGAGAATCCGCCAGCATGGCCTGAATGAGTTGCTGCTCTGCAATGGGTTTGCCGAACTGTTTGCGTTGCAAGGCGTAATCCAGAGCATCAGCAATCAATCGCTCGGCGACCCCGACGCTAACTCCCGAAATATGCAAGCGACCACGATCCAGTACTTTCATAGCAGTAATGAATCCCTCACCTTCTTCTCCGATCAGGTTTTCAGAAGGTACACGACAATCTTCAAAGGTTACATCACAGGTCATTGAGCCGGCTTGGCCCATTTTTTTGTCGACCGGTCCAAGCGTTATACCTGGGGTATCACGTTCAACGATAAAGGAAGAGATACCGCGAGCACCCTGAATGGCCGGATCAGTGCGCGCCATAACATTGAAAGTGTCGGCAATAATGGCGTTCGTTATGTATCTCTTGGACCCATTCAGAATATAGTGATCGCCTTCACGCCGAGCATTGGTTTTCAGTGATGCAGCATCAGAGCCAGCCTCCGGCTCAGTCAGGCAGAAACAACTAATCCATTCCCCGCTCGCATAACGTGGCAAATATTTTTGCTTCTGCTCTTCAGAGCCATTGAACACTATCGCTGCCGATCCGATTCCATTATTAGTACCCATTATCGAGCGAAAAGCAGGAGAAGTCCGGCCCAAAGCGATAGCTATGAGTATTTCTTCTTCCATGGTGAGTCCGAGTCCGCCATACTCCTCCGGAATGGTTAGTCCGAACAAGCCCAGAGCTTTCATTTCTTGCAGGATGTCTTCTGGTAGCTTGGCTTCTTCCTCAAGCTTTTTTTCATTAGGTACTAGGCGCTCCCGTACAAAGCGTTCTACCAAACCTACAAGCTGATTGATGGTTTCCTGATCTCGTATCATTTTCGCCCCCTGGAATCGAGCGGCTAACCTAGCATAACCACTCTCTTTAATCGACTTGACGGTCCGCTGTGCTGCTGCTTACAGCGGAATTACTATGCTAGAATGACCGCCTTTGTGTGCTCCCATTCGAGGTTCTCCAGCAGGAGTTGGACCTTACAGATTAACGCAGATAGTTCAGTCTTTGCATTGGAATTACTCTACCTCTATGGGCAGCAGAAATTCTGGAAAGAGTCGTTTAGAATTCAATGTAAGTTACCAATTTAGAAAGGAATAATTATGTCGGAAGTAGTCAGCTACGAACTTAAAGACAACATCGGTGTTATTAGTGTCAACAATCCACCGGTAAACGCTTTGGCACAAGCGGTTAGAGAGGGAATTTTAAATGCGATCAATACTGCAAATGAAGACGCTTCCGAGGCTATTGTGCTCCTCTGTGAGGGACGCACATTTATTGCTGGAGCTGATATCACTGAGTTTGGTAAGCCACCTCAAGATCCTGGGCTTCCTCTGGTGCTTGATGCTATAGAGAATTCCGGCAAACCAGTAATTGCTGCGATTCATGGGACCGCGCTAGGAGGTGGCTTTGAAGTCGCACTTGCCTGCCATTACCGCTGCGCCTTAACCTCCGCGAAAGTGGGGCTGCCGGAAGTAAAACTAGGTTTGTTGCCTGGCGCAGGGGGCACTCAAAGGGTTCCTAGACTTACTGGGGTTAAGGCTGCATTAGACATGATTACCCGGGGCAATCCGATTTCGGCCAGCAAAGCTCTGGAAATGACGCTCATAGATAGAATTGTCGAAGGCGATAATTTGGAAGCGGGCGGCATNCAATATGCAAAAGAATTAATAGGGTCAGGTGCTCCACTTAAACGTATTAGCGATATTAAAATTGATCCAGCTACTGTTGAGCCTGGCTTTTTTGAAAATGCTCGAAAACATTTAGCGAAGAGAGCGCGAGGCCAGATTGCTCAGGATAGGATTGTTTCTTGTATCGAAGCAGCGGTCGAATTGCCAATGGACGAAGGNTTAGAACGGGAAAGAGAGCTATTTCGTGAGCTAGTAACATCCTCAGAATCCGCGGCGATGCGGCACATATTTTTTTCAGAACGACAGGCGGCCAAAATCCAGGATCTTCCAAAAGACACGCTGGTGCGGGACATCAAAAAGGTCGCTATTATAGGTGGTGGAACCATGGGCGGTGGTATTGCTATGTGTTTTGCAAACGTNGGAATTCCGGTGGTTATGCTGGAAATCAACGATGACGCGCTACAGCGCGGAATGGGCATTATTCGTAAGAACTACAACATTACCGTGCAGAAAGGGAAATTGTCTGAAGATAAAATGGAAGAACGCATTGGCACAATTACCGGGACTACAGAGTACCTCGATATCGCTGATGCTGACTTGGTAATTGAGGCCGTCTTTGAAAACCTCGAACTAAAAAAAGAGGTTTTTACTAAACTCGATGCAGTCTGTAAGCCAGGGGCAATTCTGGCCACAAATACTTCCTATCAAGATGTAGATGCTATCGCCGAAGCTACAGCGCGCCCACAGGACGTGCTGGGTATGCATTTTTTCAGTCCAGCTAATGTAATGAGGTTGTTGGAAGTGGTGCGTGGGGAAAAGACTGCAGATGATGTGCTTTCAACCGCGATGCGGATTGGTAAGAAAATAGGTAAGGTATGCGCTCTATCGCGGGTTTGTTATGGTTTTATAGGTAATCGCATGCTAGGAGGTTACGGTCGGGAAGCACANATGCTGTTGCTCGATGGCTGTACGCCAGAACAAGTAGACTCTGTGTTGGAAAANTTTGGTATGGCCATGGGGCCACTGGCTATGAGCGACCTCGCTGGGCTTGATGTAGGGTACAAAGCTCGTCAGGGGCGTGCCGATTTGCCTGAGGATCCCAGGCTCTATCGCATGGGCACCCTACTTGTCGAAATGGGTCGGCATGGGCAGAAGACTGGATCGGGATTTTATAAGTACGATCCAGAAACTCGGCGCCGCGATTCTGATTCGGAAGTAGAAACATTAGTAAAGGAAGAAGCTGCTAAGCTTGGTGTNGAACAGCGCCAAATTACCGACGAAGAAATTTTAGCACGTTGTTTCTACCCTCTTATCAATGAAGGTGCATTGATCCTGGAAGAAGGTATTGCTCAGCGCGCCAGNGATATTGATGTAATTTATGTGTTTGGCTACGCCTTTCCAGTAGCTAAAGGGGGGCCCATGCATTACGCCGACCAGGTGGGCTTGAAAAATGTATATGACAAGATTTGTGAGTTCCGCGAGCGCTACGGTGAACAGTATTGGAAACCTGCACCTCTCTTGCANAAGTTAGCCGAGGAAGGGAAAACATTTGCAAAATGGGATAAAGAAAAAGAGGTAGGCTAATGATTTCCTATCAAACAACCACTTTCGGAGCACCATTGATTGAAGTGGAATCAAAAACGCCTGAACCACAGGGAACCGAGGTATTGATCAAGACTATGGCCTGCGGAGTATGCCATTCGGATATTCACATGCATGAAGGTGTATTTGACCTTGGTGGTGGGAAGCAGCTTGAAGTTGGTCGTGAAGGAATGGTATTGGGGCATGAGATTTTTGGAGAAGTGATTGCGCTAGGACCGGATGCAGAAGATGCTGAGATCGGAGATCGACGAGTGGTATTTCCATGGATTGGTTGTGGNGAGTGTGCAGCCTGCNANAGGGGAGATGAACAGTTGTGCACTCCAGGTTGTGCTCTTGGTATTGCGCATGCAGGTGGGTTTGCCGACTATGTTCTGGTACCTCACAGCCGTTATTTGTTTGATAAAGGTGATGTGCCTGATTCCCTGGCTGCTACTTACGCTTGTTCTGGTCTGACCGCTTATGGAGCCCTGAAAAAAATNGGTGAACTTCATGAAGGCGATGATATCGTAATTATTGGAGCGGGNGGTGTAGGTATGATGGCTATCCAGATTGCCCGTGCTCTCGGAATGGATCCAATAGTTGTTGATATCGATGAGGANAAGCTGAGGGCTGTNCGGGCTCTTGGTGTAAACCGAGTTTACAATTCTTCTGAACTTCAGACTGCTAAAGAAATCCGGAAAGCAACGGGNGGCGCTTATGCGGCTCTAGATTTTGTAGGCGCGGAGGCGAGTGTNAGTTATGGTCTTAGCTGTCTACGCAAAGGNGGTATGTTAATCGTTGTAGGGCTCTATGGCGGATCTCTAACAATACCNATTCCCTTTATTCCGATGAATGCCCGTATCATCCAGGGTAGCTATGTTGGCGGTCTGGAGGATATGGGTGAACTAATGGCTATGGTGCGACAGGGCAAGATTGCCCCAATTGAAATTACTGAACGTCCACTAAAAGAAGCGAATCAAGCCCTGATCGACCTTAAAGCCGGCAATGTGTGCGGTCGGCAGGTGCTGGTCAATGTGTAGAGGCTAGCTGGAGAATCCTACAATGTCGGCATTGGAAGAACTTA
Organism: Gammaproteobacteria bacterium; assembly: GCA_002694855.1. Lineage (GTDB taxonomy): Bacteria > Pseudomonadota > Gammaproteobacteria > Pseudomonadales > Pseudohongiellaceae > UBA9145. Next base: position 20,055 of record NZNL01000008.1, on the reverse strand, counting down.
GGATTTCAGCTCGCGAAGTTAATCGTGAGTAATAAGTAAAGGTAGAAGCTATGAAAGTCGCAAAGGCCGCAAAGATTGTCACCGCTGTTTTTCTTTTTTATATTGGAATAGTTATTGTGTTTGAATCTTTGCTGGGTTATTTCCAACCCCAAGCGGGGACAGCCATGGTGATTACTACGTTCGACAATGAAAATAATGGTAATGATCGTGTAGTCGCAAGACTTGAGAGTAACGGCATGATTTATGTGGCTGCGAATCACTGGCCTCGAGCCTGGTATCGTCAAGCAACGGCTAACCCAAGAATNAATGTTAGTTATGAGGGAGAAAAAANCGAATACAGAGCGATTCCGGTAGAAGGAGAAGAACANGNTCGNGTTGACAGCGAACATAGCCTGGGACTCGTTTTCCGAATTCTTACAGGATTTCCGCCCAGATATTTTGTTCGATTAGATCGGAANTAATTGTTCTCCTATTAGCTGGCTAATAACAATGACACCTAACGAAAAGTCGGAAATCAAACATTATTACCGTAGCGCTCTAATAGACGGTCAACGGTGGGATAATTTTAAGGCCAGGGATGANGATATTATCATCACCACCTCTTATAAGGCTGGAACAACCTGGGTGCAGGGCATCTGTGCATCGCTGGTATTCCAGGCGCCTGAACCTCCGGTACCACAAGATCAGCTTTCTCCCTGGCTCGACGCTAATTTTGGTCCTATCGAAGATGTTCTGGCACAACTGGANGCACTCGAGAGCCGTCGTTATATCAANACTCACCTACCCCTNGATGGACTCCGGTTTTTTAAAGAGGCCAAGTACATATTCGTTGGTAGAGATGGTAAAGATGTCTGGATGTCATTGTGGAANCACTGGCACAACATGAGATCGGAAATTATAGAGAATTTGAACAATGCTCCGGGCAGAGAAGGGCCGCCTTTAATGCACCCNTCAGAAGACATAGGGCCGGCGTTTGATGAATGGCTGACTCGTGGTTCGTTTCCTTGGGAAAATAATGGTTATCCATGGTGGTCACACTTGCATCATGCCAAGACCTGGTGGGAATATCGCCATCGACCGAACATCTTGATGGTACATTACGATGACCTGAAAAAGGACACTGATGCAGANATGCGTCGNATCTCTGCGTTTCTGGATATTCCNGTTAATGAAGAGCTTTGGCCAANCCTTTTGGAAGGCGTATCGTTTGACTCAATGAAATCTAATGCAAGTAAGATGGCNCCTGGTGCTACCGAGGGGGTTTGGAAAGACACAAGTAATTTCTTCNATAAGGGTACCAATAAGCGTTGGCNAGGCGTTTTAATGGATAAACAGATTGCAGCCTACAATNCACTGGCGCAAGCCGAGCTTGGCTCTGAACTCGCCGCCTGGTTAGAATTTGGTGGACGTATAGATTAAACTCTGGTTCTATCAGGAATGGCTCAAATAAGAAGGTTTAGATAATGAATATACTCATATCACGACTCTCCCGGATTTTTCTCTTTCCGATGGCTTTGTTGGTATTTTCTCTTCCGATCAGTGCTCAAAGTACCGATCCTACTCGNTGGGAGGAAACCATGCAGCGATTCGAACGACAGGATCGGCTGGATCCTCAGGTAGAAGGTGCGATCGTATTGACCGGAAGCTCCAGTATCGCGCGATGGAATGATCAGGCCNTCGCAGCATTGGCCCCGCTAACGGTTATTCCGCGGGGATTTGGNGGCAGCGTGATGGGGGATGTNCTCTACCACCTCGAGCGAGTGGCGTTAAGATATAAACCCCGTGCCATCCTTATTTACGAAGGGGATAACGATACAGCCTACGGCATACCTGAAANTAAAATNCTTGGCCAGCTGAAGGAAATCATTGCCAAGANTCACGATCAACTTCCNGCAGCCCGTATTTATGTAATGTCGGTCAAGCCCAGTGTATTGCGGCAGAACGTGTGGTCAAATGCACAAAAAGTAAATTGGGGTTACGAGGCGATTGCTAAGAATGATCCTTTGGTCTACTACATCGACGCAGCATCACCATTTTTGAAAGCTAATGGTTCAGTTATGACCGATATCTTTGTAGACGACAATCTACATTTAAATGATATGGGTAACTTGATCTGGGGTTCTACTATTCGTGCCGCTCTTATGCCACAAGAGGCGCGTTACGAAAAATAATTTTTGAAAGAGCGGGGGAATTAATACTCCGCGTTTCGAAAACATTTCAACTTCGGATAATGTCGTCCGCACGGATTGACACTATTTCAAGCAGAAGAAGCTATTAGTTTGTAAGAATTTCGCCGTGCCTCTGCGTCGTGGGTGATTGTGATTATCATTAATTCATCTAGCTTGAAACGCTCCACCAATGCTATCAATTGTTCCCAGACTTGATCCGGTGTTCCAACTGCCCGTTTTTGTTTATTGTCAGCCAATGCGGCAAGTTCGCCATCAGAATACTCGTAGTCCGAAGCTTCCTGAATACTCGGGAAAGGCCCAGGATTGCCTCTTAAGAGACGAATAAACCATAGGTCTCTGCTTCGCGAAAGTTCCAGTGCCTCAGCTTCGGTATCTGCACAGATACTGAAGACAGTGAGACAGGTATGGGGCTCTTCGAAATTGGGCCCAGGTTTAAATCGTTCTCTGTAATAGTCAAAAATATCAGGTCTTATTAGCGGATTGATAAAGTAAGCAAAGTTGTAAGGCAAGCCCGCCAAGGCCGCAAACATAGCGCTATCTTCACTGGAACCAAGCATCCAAAGCTCAGGAGGCACTTTGACCACTGGGAATGCGCGGGCGTGTTCCATGCCAGGGGTCTTTGGGTTGCTATCGTTCAATAGAGCCTGCAAGTCTGCCACCATGTTAGGAAAATATTCTGGACCTAGACGCGAACCGTAACGAAGTGCCGCCGCTGTGAAAGGGTCCGTGCCCGGAGCACGCCCGACCCCTAGGTCAACCCGATTGGGGTACATCGTTTCGAGTAACTTGAAATTCTCAGCAACTTTGTAAGGGCTATAGTGAGGAAGCATAACCCCGCCGGAACCTATGCGAATCTTCTTTGTTTCAGTTCCTAGTCTACCTAGAAGTACTTCCGGCGAGCAACCAGCCAAGGCATCAGAGGCATGATGTTCAGCGACCCAGTACCGATAGTAACCCAGCACATCTGATAACTGTGCCAGATCAATGGTTTCTAGTAATGCCTCTTTCGCTGTGCTCCCTGCTTTTATTGGTGATTGGTCAAGGACGGAAAGTCTTAAATTTTTGGTCATTGTTCTGAAACGATAGCCTTGGAGCCACCCTGATTTTTGTCAGGAAGTCACTTCTTAATATTTTATTAGTCAATAATTGCTTGGTAGATACCACTGCGGAGTTTCGCATAGTCATCCAGTCCGGTNGCAGGGATTATCTGAGTCAGATAGACNACCACCAAGTTTTCCAGTGGGTCGACCCAATAAGTGGAATGGTAAGCTCCTCCCCAGCCGTACTCGCCCACTGAACCAAGAGTGCCACGTTCACCCAGGTCGGTAACAATTGAGAATCCCAGACCGAATCCTTGCCCACTACGAAAAGGAAGTTCACCGAGATGATTAGTAGTCATCAACTCAATCGTCTTGCGCGATAGGATTCTTTTACCATCCAACTCACCTCCATTGAGGGTCATCTGTAGAAATCTNGCGTAATCTTTTGCAGTTGAAAGCAATCCAGCACCGCCCGAATGGCTAATCCGAGGGCCATCAATGTACATGCCTTGGCTACGCATTCCATCTATAGCAGGAATAGCTTCTATTCCGCCTCCTTGCTTCGGTTGATAAACCACTGCCAGGCGGTCACGCTTGGATTCCGGCAGGTAAAAGTGGGAATCACTCATATCTAGTGGTTCGAAAATTTCCTGTTGCAGGAAATTGTTTAAATCCATTCCGCTAGCTTTTTCTATCACTGCTCCGAGAATGTCGGTGTTGTAACCGTAAATCCAAGCTGTTCCCGGATGGGCATCTAGCGGCAGTGAAGCCATGCGGGCTATTGATTCGCCAATGGTTTCGGTTTTGTTGGCAAAATACCATCCTTGAAAATTAGCGTCTTCCCACTCCTTAGACGCTGGGCCAGTGCCATAGCTCATACCCCCAGTATGAGTGAGCAGGTGTCGCAGGGTAATCGGGCGTTCCGCTGGCTCNAGGTCATAGCTACCGTTTTCATCGGGGACAGCNACTTGCANATTCTCCCATTCGGGGATATAGCGGCTTAGGGGATGACTGATATCAAGTTGTCCTCTTTCGTGAAGAATCATGATGCCTGTGCTGACTATTGCTTTGGTTTGAGATGCAATTCGAAAAATCGTATCTTCTGTCATGGGCTCTCCAGTTCCGATATTACGCATCCCATTGGCTAAGGAATGGACAATTCTTCCGTTTCTTAGCACCAGTAACACCTGGCCGGCAATCTGATCCTTCTCTACGTAAGAATTAAGCACGGTATCGAGCCGGCCCAATCGNTCCGATGACATGCCTAGCCCTTCTGGGCGGGCACGGGAAAAATCNGCGGCGACTGTGGTGCTGGANGACAGCACCAATATTACGAAAGTAAATATCAATCGGGAGTTAATTCTTGGCATCTGCTTATTCTCTTTGTTTTAAAATTGGAAAGGTCAAGTATAGCGTTTGATTACTAGAGGCAGGCCTGATATTTGACCAAGNGCATTGNCATCGTTCGGTTCATCATACCTCCAGCCATTCAGNCCTAACGTTATCCGCCTTCTTCAANCTTGCAGAGGTACCTTCATATACCACTTGACCGTGACCCATGACATATAGCCGATGAGAGATATTTAGTGCAATGTTAAGTTTTTGCTCCACTAGTAAAATTGCTACACCACGATTGGCGATCTCTTGTAATAAGTTGGCAACCTGTTCGACGATTTTAGGCGCCAGCCCTTCAGTTGGTTCATCGATCATTATCATGTCGGGATCGCCCATCAATGTTCGACACATGCACAACATNTGTTGCTCACCACCACTTAGCACACCNCCATCTATCTCTGCGCGGTCTGCTAGATTTGGAAACATGTTAAAGATCTCCTCAATGCTCCAACGGCCATTCGCTTTGGTCGATTTCATACCCAGTTGCAGATTTTGACGGACGGTAAGGGTAGGAAAAATATCNCTGTTCTCCGGTACNTAACCTAGACCGAGGTTAGCGATTTCAAAACTTTTCTTGCCNNCAATTTCCTGATCTTTAAATCTTATGGANCCCTGGGGTAGAACCTCTCCCATGATAGCTTTTGCGGTGGTGGAGCGACCCACACCATTTCTGCCCAGCAGGCTGACTATTTCCCCTTTTTGCACATTAAAGGTAACACCCTGAAGGATATGGCTTTTTCCGTAGTAAGCATGTAGGTCAGAAACTTCAAGCATCTATTGGCACCTCGCCNAGATAGGCTTCCTGCACCCTCGAATTGGCCCTTATGGTTTCGGGCTTNTCGCTAGCGATGATTTCCCCATATACAAGAACGGAAATTCTATCAGCAACATCGAACACGATATTCATATCATGCTCTACCATTATAAGTGTCTTGCCCGCAGTGACACGCCTTATCAATTCNACTGCATTTTGCGCTTCGCTGCGACTCATGCCAGCCACTGGTTCATCCAGCATAATAATCTCAGCATTGCTTGCAATGGCTATACCGAGCTCTAACGCACGTTGTTGAGCATAGGCCAGCTCGCCAGCCGGATAATGCATCTTATCTTTCANACCGATCTGNTCAAGNACATGNACTGCTTTTTCATTCAATTCAGTTTGTTTGCCNACAAGATGCCAAAATGAATAGTTGTAGCCGTTTGGCCAAAANAGGGCACAGCGTACATTTTCAAAAACATTCATGCGGGCAAAAATATTCGTGACTTGGAAGCTTCTGGCTAATCCTAGTCGGCTAATTTCAAAAGGAGGTTTGTTTTGTATCTCTTGCCCTTTAAATTCAATAGTGCCGCCTGTCACATTATAAAGACCGCTTATGAGATTAAAGAGTGTGGATTTTCCTGCACCGTTAGGGCCGATAATAGCNTGCCGTTCACCTTTTTCTATGTCCAAGTTTACGCCCCGGACAATTTTAGTTTCACCGAAATTNTTGCAGACAGCTTTTAAAGANAGTATAGCCATTATTCGTGATTGCCTTTTTCCGGNATTGTATTTACTTCTTCCCATGTGTCGTTTAGCTGGGGTAGTAAAAGGCGAACGGCATAAAACGAGGAACAAGCTATAAACAAGGTAATTAGCCACGTCGCGATNCCGGACGGNTTCAATTCCATCCACAAGTAGTGAAATACTTCTTCTTCGGTATGGCTCATCTCAATCANGGCGACGCAAGCCATTAGGAATAGGAGAGAAGGTATTCCAGTAATTAGGTAAGGAATAACCAGTGAGGAGAGTTTGCCACGAGNCCAAGCTATCTGGTGCATCATGATAAAGCCNGCGAANCCTCTGGGCAGAAATAACACTGTAAGCACGAACATAATGCCCAGATATAACATCCATAATTCACTGTAATTGCTAAGCAAAGAATTCATCAGAGTAAGGATAACGGCGCCAATGATCGGACCAATGAAGTAACCTAGCCCTCCGATATATGCCATCAGAAGGACCCGGCCCGAGGTTACCGCATTGACATTTTCCTCGGTAATGAACTCGTAGTTGAGTGCGAATAAACCCCCGGCAATACCAGCAAAAAATCCGGAAGCACAGAAAGAGATGTAACGAATTTTTCTGGCGCTATAGCCGACAAACTCGGCTCGCTCGGGATTGTCTCGCACGGCATTAGCCATGCGTCCAGCGGGAGTCTGGGTAAACAAATACATAAATAGAGTCGCAATAAAAACCCAAACAGCTGCAAGGTAGTAAATTTCTACATCCTGAAAAAACTCAACGCCAAAAAACGGGGGGCCAAAGGTTCTGTCCCCGCTAACGCCTGCCTCTCCACCAAAAAAACTGTCAAATATCAGGGATGAAGCCGCTACTAGCTCTCCAATACCGAGAGAGATCATGGCAAAGACAGTCCCAGCCTTATGGGTTGAGAAACTGCCGATGAAAAGTGCTGCGAGTAATCCNAAAAAGGCTCCCACAAGGGGAATGTAGATGATGGAAAAATACATCGTCTCGGATTCGATCATNNTCAATGCGTGCACTGCGAGAAACCCACCTAATCCGAAGTAGACNGCATGACCAAATGACAGCATGCCTCCCTGCCCGAGGAGCATGTTGTAACTGAGCGCAAAAACAATTGCGATGGCTATTTGATTAAATATCGAAATCGCCAACACTGAATCGAAAAACTGCGGTAGCGCAAGAAGCACTAACAGGTAACAGATCCACATTGAAGATTTCGTGATTAAAGTCATTTTNGTTATCTAATGATTTTTGATCTTATGCACTATTGCTCTCGTTTACCCATGAGCCCTGTAGGCCTGAAGATTAAAACCAGGACCAACAACAGGAAGGGTAGAATCGGTGCTATTTGGGGCAGTGTTAGAGTCCAGAGATCAGTCAGGGGATGATTGCGATCGAATTCTAGACCTAGTAAATTCAACAGATCTTGGACTCCAACATCTGAGGCTATTGCATAGGACTGTAACAGCCCGATCAACAGAGAGGCCAAAAAGGCACCNACCAACGAACCTAGCCCGCCAATAACCACTATGACAAAGACNATACTACCGAGTACGACTGCCATCCCTGGGAANGTAGTTAATATNGGTCCGGCAATAACGCCAGCTATACCGGCTAGCGCNGTCCCTACTCCAAAAACAGCCATAAAAATAAANGGCACGTTGTGTCCAAGATTGGCTACCGTGTGCGGATGAGTGATAGCCGCTTGGATAATGATGCCTATCCGACTGCGAGTAAGNAGGTAATACAGTCCGATAAAAATCGTGACTGAAATNCCGATCATAAANCCCCGGTAAGCGGGNAACTCCTGACCAAACAACGTGAANAGTGGGAAGTCTAGAAGGTCAGGTGNTTGGTAGTTCTTGGTGTCAGGACCCCAAAAGAGTTGTACGGCTTCCTCTATCAGGAACGCCATACCGAAAGTAAACACTAGTTCAGCAACGTGGCCAGATTGGTGCACTCGTCGTAATCCGTAACGTTCCACCAGAGCGCCNAGCACACCNACGATCAGTGGTGCAAAAATCAATCCGGTCCAGAATCCGAAGTAGAGGCTGATTGAATAGGCGAAGTAAGCGCCGAGCATATAGAAGCTGGCGTGAGCGAAATTCAAAACACCCATCATGCTAAAGATCAGCGTCAGACCGCTAGCCAGCATAAACAACAAAAGTCCAGTTACTAGGCCATTAAGGGTGGCAAAGATGAAGACTTCCAGCATTGTTTAGTTATNGCCTGCTCTGTTACTTCTTGAAGACTAGGTTAGCGACTCGGACGGCTCATGCGACAGGATGTAGGTACAATTGTTTCTTCAGTTGGCACGTGGTATTCGCTAAATAGCCCAAAACCGGAATTGTCTGCGTCAAATTCAATACCTTCATCCGTATGCACTGAGATGTGCAGTGACTGGAAAATTTGATGATCTTCACCTCGCATCCAGATTTCTTCTCCACTTAACGTAGTGAAGCGCATGTCTTCAAGCGCCAAAGCAATATCATAAGGATCAGTGCTCCGGGTTTCTTCCATGGCTGCTACTATCATGGAAAGTGCATTAGTGATGCGTGGTTGTGTTACATCGTTNTTGGGATTAGCGGCCTTAAAAGCACGGATAAATTCTTTGCGTTGTTCAGTNGGTATAGGGTTGGATGTTTCATTATGAACAAGACGAATCATGTTTTTACCGTCAGCCCCCAGAGTTGCGGTAATACCATCGTAGGCGGCATAGAAAGTAAAGACTGGAATGTCCAATCCATTGTCTATGATAGAGCGAGCCAGAGACACCATGTCTGCACCCCAGTTACCAGTGATCACGGCATCGGCTCCGGAAGAGACTATCTTGGTGACATAGGGCGTGAAATCTTTTACCTGTCCAATGGGATGTAATTCGCTGCCAACGATTTCGATATCTGGGCGTTTTTCTTTCAGCAAAGCAATTGAAGTATCTGATAATATCTGACCGAATGAATAATCCTGACCAATAATGTAGACGCTTTTTATATCTGGGTTACTGGCAATATAGTCAGTCAATATATTTAGTTTCATTACTTCGTGCGCATCAAAGCGGAAATGCCAGAAACTGCAGTTGTCTTCGGTGAGAATCGGGTCAACGGCTGAGTAGTTGATTTGCAGGATTTCCTGCCCAGGATTTCGACGATTGTGACGAGAGATAGTCGAATTTAGAGCATTGGCGACTGCTGAACCATTGCCCTGAAAAATGATACGTATTCCTTCGCTGACAGCACGACGAAATTGGATCTGGGTTTGGGTAGGGCTGTTTTGGTTGTCGAGTGGCACGATTTCGATCATGCGGCCATCCAAAATACCTCCCCGTGAGTTAAACAGATAGTCCGCAGCAAACTGAAGTTGTTTTAATCCACTGGTTCCCACTGAGGCAAAAGCACCTGAAAGAGGATCCANAAAAGCGATACGGACGGCTTCTTGAGCACGAGCGGTGCTGCTTATGCTAATTACGCTAATCAGCAGAAAGGTCCTTAATTTCAGCGCATTTTGTCTAAATGTACTATGCATTATGTGTCTTCTTTTTGTTTTCCTGATCAAGATTTCGATGTTGACTCTATGCTGAGCGAATATCGACATTAACCTAGACTGCTAGCTGAAGCAAGAAGTCCATGATGAAGCGGAGAGCTCGTATTGTGTAGGTTTCATTGTTCTTCATAAATGGAATTTTGTTCAGCAAAAAGCAGGATTCAGGTAGGATAATAATCCAGTTTAAATTTCTTGTGGGTTATCCAGTGGGAAAAATATCTATCCCTGAATCTGAGATTAAATTTAATGCGATTCGAGCTAGCGGTCCAGGAGGGCAACACGTCAATAAAGTATCAACAGCAGTTCAGCTGAGCTTCGACATTACAAATTCGTCTTTGTCCAAAGTATTGAAGAACAAATTGCTGGACCATCCAGACAAACGCATAGCTAAAGATGGAACAATTACTCTCAAGGCACAACGTTATCGAAGTCAGGACAGGAACAAACAAGATGCCATCATGCGACTGGAACAACTTCTGACAAAAGTTGCTGCACACAAAAAAAAACGAGTTGCTACCAAACCATCAACAGCAGAAAAAGAAAAACGGCTGAAAGAAAAGAAACAGACAGGTGAAAAGAAAAAGCGTAGGTTAGCAGTCAGATCGCCAGATCACGAATAAATTTCCGCTTATGAGGTAATACTTGACCATTAATGGAATTACGCATGTCACACTGTTTGTTGAAGACCAGCAGCAAGCTCTTGACTGGTATGTTGATAAATTTGGTTTTAAAGTGGTGATGGATAACAGTGACGTGGTCCCGAGTCTCAGGTGGTTAACAGTATCACCTACTGGCAATCCCGCTATGCAGGTTGTTCTTCACCAGGCGCATAGTGCTGAAGAGAAATCGAGAGTAGGGACTAACTTGATGACAGTTCTAAGCACAGATGATTGTGTAGCCGAAGCTAAATCCTTGAAAGCAAAAGGCGTGGAGATAGTCGACCCTCCTTCGGAAGTTCCGTGGGGTGTTTCCTGTATTATTAGAGATCTATATGGTAATCCTTATAATCTGGTCGAACCNCGTTAGAGNGCGANATCGAAANCNTGTTAAGCGTAAANTTGAGATTGTTTGCTNTNGGACTTAAAGGCAAGAAATGATTGNCCACAAANCTACGATTGGATTCTTGTTGGTACTNTTCACCTTATTGCCAAATGGGGGAAGAGCACAAACTGATTTGGCNGGCGCAGAGGCAAGTTTTCTTTATATCGCNAGCACATTGCAATCNTTTAGAAATACAGGTCGANTGGCTAACAATCCTGGAATAGATGGAGCAGATCTTGAGGCATTNATCGAATTATTAGAAACCTACTACCAAGAGTTTACCAATAATTTCGGTGGTAATAGTGCAATGTGCCAATTTTATATGGACNCTGAAAATGGAAGAATGGAGATCGGAGAGAAAGCTAAATTGAGCTTCAGTTTTCTACCAGACCTGGAAGACAGGATTCAATATTACATCGTCATAGATGCTCAGTTTCAAGAGGATTTAGCGANAGAGTTTGGGAGTATTCTGCAGGAAAATGTGAATCAGAAAAGANCGGCCTCGATGAGNAGTCAACGGCTGCCCTCATCAGAATTCGATGAAGCAGCCGTAATCAGTTTTCTGGATTCGGCATGTATATAAAGCATGTTTGACACGGGTATGGGGAAGTGTAACGGCTTCTAATAGACCTCAAACAAACCAGCTGCTCCCATGCCCCCGCCCACACACATAGTGCANATAATATATTTGNCGCCACGACGTTTGCCTTCTACAAGTGCGTGACCAACCAGCCGAGCTCCACTCATTCCATACGGGTGCCCGACGGAGATAGCGCCACCATTGACGTTGAGTATTTCATTGGGAATGTTTAGTTTGTCTCGGCAGTAAATCACCTGAACGGCAAATGCTTCGTTTAATTCCCACAGGCCAATATCTTCGATAGAAAGCTTGAAGCGCTCCAGCAATTTAGGCACCGCGTAGATTGGCCCTATTCCCATTTCGTCAGGGTCCAAGCCAGCCACTGCTATGCCACGATAGGCACCAAGTGGCTCCAGTCCTTTTTGTTCTGCAAGTTTGCTATCCATCAAGACCGAAGCAGACGCTCCATCGGATAGTTGGCTGGCATTACCAGCAGTAATCACACCATCGTCGAAAACTGTTTTTAGGCCTGCCAGTCCTTCCAGGGTTGTTGTAGGACGGTTGCCCTCATCTTTTTCCAATGTAACCTGGTGGGTACTTTGTTGCTTTGTTTCCTTATCAACGAATATCATTTTTGTAGGAAGAGGAACTATTTCATCATCAAATTTTCCGGCTTGTTGTGCCGCTGCTGTGCGTTGCTGGCTCTGAAGTGCGAACTCGTCCTGCTGTTCCCGAGTTATGTTGTAGCGGTTGGCTACAGTTTCTGCTGTTTCCAGCATTGACATATACGCGTGTTCTGACTTTGCGAGCACATTGGGATCTTGGGCACGATAACCGTTGCGGTGTTCATTCTGTACGAGGCTTATCGATTCTAGCCCTCCACCTACCACTACAGGTATGTTGTCACACACAATCTGTTTAGCGGCGGTAGCAATAGCCATCATGCCTGACGAGCATTGACGATCGATACTCATGCCTGAAACGGAATTTGGAAGGCCCGCGGCCACAGCTGANGTACGACCAATATTGCCTCCGGAAGATCCNTGCTGCATGGCACACCCCATGATTACATCATCCACCTCGCCTGGTTCGATTGNGGCTCTNTTNACCGCTTCCGCAATTACATGACCACCAAGGGTGGGAGCGTCTGTGTCGTTAAAGGCACCGCGATAAGCCTTGCCTATTGGTGTTCTGGCTGTGGATACAATTACTGCTTCTCTAGTCATTACTATCTCCGTTTGATTCTTCAGTCTGCACTATTTTTCAACAATGAGTGCGGTTACTTTTTCGATAGCTTCACGCGCTAATTCAACCATCTCGATATCGGTGCGGTCCTGAATGGGGTGAGGGACGAACACTCTAGCAGGGGTTATACCAAGAGACTTACCCTGCGCATTTGCTGCTTCTTCAAATTCACAAGAGGCGATGAATCCTGAGGGAATGCCGCGGCTTTCAAGGTCCATGATGTCATGCAAACTGCACGAGGTACACGAACCTCAGTCGGCTAATCCTTCTATAACAGCATCGCACTCTACGCTGATACGCTGATTAAGTTGCCTGGGCGCGATGCGGGCAAACGTGGGTTTAATATAACGATTTACTTCTGCTCCTTCGTCAAGCAAAAGGTTTTCGATTTCATCCAGAAACTCCTTGCCTCTGGGCTTGGAAATGTCTAGAAGTCCGATGGTTGCCCCTTTCAAGCTTTGCAGCCGGGGAATCAATTGCCGATTGGCGGGTGCTAACTCCGCCGTTGGGTCCAGCAAGAACTCACTCATCTTGATCTCCTCTCAATTAATTTGTTGCGAAACCATTTGGCTGCCTTTTTCTCCAGAGGCTAGCCAGCCGCTTATTATGGCTGAAAACATTCCAGCCTTTCCGCCGGCACCAACTATGTGTAACCCGTCATCTCTGAACTTATTGAGCATTATGTCTTTGAATTTCTCAGGCATGCCTTCGGCGATTCCATCTTTTCCACGAATGATATCAGCTCCAGGTGTTTTTAGTTCGTCATATAGAGCTTGTTTCAAATTGGGTTTGGTCCAGCCACCTTCCCTCAAGACTCGTCGGTGCTCGGGGCTAATCACGATGATTGCGTCAGCCATTCCAAATGATCGGGTATTAGCTACACTACGCAGGCTATTGGCTAGGTTTTTAACCAACGATTCAGGTTGACGGGATTGCTGATCTACGAAGGGCTGAACTCCGCTGCCCGCAAACAGATTAACCACTGAATCTTCCCTAGTATAGCCACGATCCATAGATAGTGACGGCCACTCCGCATCTGATTCATCTTCGCAGAAACAAAACGTATATTTACCTGGATTTCCCAGTGTGGCTCGATCAATTCCACCGGGAATTCCTCCACCTACATTGCGGACGATAAGCTGTAGCGCCCGTCCGATCGTTGCATTTGCCCGGTTACCTTGTCCAAGAGCGTTGACTCCGGAATTCATTCCGATCTGTTTGGTGATGGGTCCGTTAACTATCATTACTGGTGTGGAGAAATAGGTCGTACAAAGCAGTCCATGCATACAAAATTCATCCTTTAAAGCCGCTCTCAATGCGGCGATCACCACTTGCAGATAATCTGGCTTACATCCAGCCATTACAGCATTTATAGCGATTTTCTCTATTGTGCAAGGCCTATTGTCTGGCGGTACAGAACCAACTATTTCATCGGCAGAACGGTCTGTGCTGGAAAGCATGCGCGTCACTCTCAGCGGGGTAGGTGGCACCAGCGGCAGACCGTCACTCCAGCCGCGTTCGAAACAGGCCTCCATGATGTCTTCAGATTCTGCCAGTTCGATCTTTCTAGCTTGCAGAAGATCTGTATCGAAACGAAGCGTAAGAATTTCAGTCATTCCCGGGTCTTGAGTCTTTGACCCACAACCCGGTTTGAAGTCCACGAGGTTGGCACCGAGATTTTCGATGCCAGTGAATTCCTGCCACTGACTTTTGTCCCAACCGAAAATGCGCGCTTGCTCATCTAAACCATCACCTGAGCGAATGAGTGTAGGGACTATTTCTATNTTCTGTTTGTAGGAGAATTCGAGGGAAGAATCATCNATTTTNTCAGCGACACTTTCTGGAAATGAAGGNTCGTCTTGGACNTAAATAGTCAGAGAATTATTAAAAGTATCTGATAGTTGNTTGATAACTGGTTCAATTANCGCGCAGGTTGGNCAGTCTTTTTTTACGACGAGTGAATAGTNATGTTNTTGTTGTTCCAAANTTTTAATCTCAAAAAATACGAGTTTGAACTAATAAATAAAACCTAGTGTACTAATTCCCACCAGAATATTGACGATCATAAATACNGAAGAAGTTCTGGACATCACTTTCCANAGNTGAGGNCCATTATAGGCNCCTCGGATACCTATGATNAGAATCACAGTATAAGCCAGNAGCANCGCTATCATTACCAGATAGACGAGCCATTGTTCATTATCAACCGCTCNGCTACCCATTANGAAGAACAGNCCACTTCCCANGAAATATAGTGCCCAGTAGGTGATAGCCAGGCCATACTCGCCCGCTAGTAGCTTGGCCATAAATGAACGTTCGTNGAANGATTTNGTTTCTGTAGCTTGGTCTAGTTCGCTCATAGATTCGGTTTCCAGTAACTCAAGTGTAACGCACACTGGTTGCCGAGAAAATATTCGGCAAAGTAAAGGGGGAAAGTGTTTATATCACGTTGCAATTATGTATGTTTCTACTACTAACCAAGCCGTTAGCGGGAAAATTTACTTACNGGAGTAATTACACTAGTCTGAGTTTCTAAGCATAACAAAAGNGGAGGTTCCCATGTCTGCCGATTTTATCTTNTCNCTATGTAATAACATCGTTGTGCCTGGATGGCTCTTGCTGGTGTTCCTCCCTAGATGGAAGTGGACTCTGGGCGTAATCTGCACTGGGATCATCCCCTTCATCCTAGGGCTTGTCTATGTTGGATTGTTTCTTTCGCAATTTGGCAGCATGCCGGCAGGTGGTGGATTCGGTTCTCTCAATGAAATTGCNACCTTGTTCTCCAATCCTTATGTGTTGGCGGCTGGCTGGATTCATTATCTTGCGTTTGATCTTTTTGTTGGGGCGTGGGAAGTTTACGACTCCCAAAAATTCGGAGTCTCGCACTGGTTGGTCCTTCCTTGTTTGTTCTTGACGCTAATGNTAGGGCCAACCGGCCTTGCAATGTATCTCATAATTCGGNCAGTAGTGACTCGTAAGCCGGAAATCTACGAATCACAGTCAGTGAGATCATGANCATCANCGAAACTGCGTNCAAGGTTAGCCGATGCNTACTTTAAAGTGCTCAAACAGTTCTATGCGACTGGTTGAAATTCGGGCCAAGCACTATTTCTTACCCATCATACCCTTCAAAGCGCCCGGGATATCAGCTGGGAAGACCACAAATTTAGAGTTATCCGATGATGACAGTTCTTGTAGTGAGCTGATGTATTTCTCGCCGAGTAGGTAGANGACAGGCAGTTCTTTTTCCCCAATGGCTTCNGTTACCAGGCTAATTGCACGTTTACTGGCCTCNGCGAGAATCACCTGGGCTTCAGCTTCACGCTTGGAGGCTTCTAATGCGCCTTCAGCGGTGAGTATGACAGCCTGTTTATCGCCATCGGCACGGGTCACGGTTGCACGACGTGCACGCTCTGCTGCTGCCTGCTCTTCCATTGCCTGTTGCATAGTTGGAGATGGATTAATATCCTGAATTTCGACTGTCTTNAGTGTAATACCCCAATCGGNAATATCGTCCGAAATAGCTNCCTTTAGNTTCGNCTTGATATGGTCNCGGGAGGATAANGCNNCGTCCAGNGNCATTTCNCCAATTATCGAACGNAATGAAGTCTGCACCAGGGTTTGAATTGCAATGANATAGTTCTCAACGCCGTAGACAGCCTTTTCTGGTGAGACAATGTTGATATATGCTACTGCATTGGTAACTAGGACGGCGTTGTCCTTAGTGATAACTTCCTGGGAAGGAATATCCAGCACGATGTCCTTGGTAGTAACCTTGAAAGCAACATTGTCAATGTAAGGGATGAGGAAATTCAGTCCTGGNNTCAGAGANGTGNTGNACTTTCCCAGACGTTGCACAACCCACTTGTAACCCTGCGGTACCTGGCGTACTCCTTTTGCTACGGTGACTANAAGAAATATTAAGACGGCAATAGCGAGTATAAATGAAGGTGTTAAAATTTCCATAGTNGAGNTCCTTATGCTTTTTTAACAATTAGTGAGTTTCCAGATAAATCCACTACACTGACTCGATCCCCAATATCAAGATCATCCTGCGAAANAATCAGCCATTCATCTGAACCGAGTANTGGNGCGGGGAATCGAACCGTACCTCTTTTTTCTCCAGTAGGCGCTTTCAGTACTTGTCCTATTTCTCCCACCAGTGCTTCTCTGGATAAACCAGCTTTAGTTTTGTCCACATTTAAAGGCTTGATAAGNTTGAACCAGGCCAANGCAAACGCAGNTGAGGTAATGGCCCAAATAANTATTTGAGTGGTTTCGGATAATTCAATTGGCAGAAGTAACAGCAAGCCCACGAACACTGCCGCTGCACCGAACCAGAATATGAAAAAGGATCCCAAGAACATTTCAGCAACTATCATTACTATGCCGAACACGATCCAGTGCCAATATTCGAGAGGCAGAAGTGCAAAATCCATGGGTTGTCTCCTTTCTAACTGAAACTCATTATTAATCCATTTGNACTGCCTGTTCAATGATAGATTGGGATAATCTTAANAATTACAATCTNACCAAGTGTTTAATTTGGGTTCTCATGTTTTTAGCGGCTTACAGTTCGCTCATGTAGAATACCTGGCTGATAAACGAGGCACTGTTCAGGCGTATATATGTCTATTCCGTATATTAATGTTGGAGGCGATGGTCCGNTATTCCACTTCTCCCATGCCAATGGGTATCCACCCCTGACTTATCGAGCTTTACTGGATCCATTTCGAATCGATCACGAGGTAATTGCAAGTTTACATAGACCTATTTGGGACACGCCTCCAGAGCCATCTGGGATGAAATCTTGGGTGCCGCTTGGTGAAGATTTGTTGCTTATGCTTAAGCGGTTAGGGCAATCAAATATCAGCGTCGGTCATTCGATGGGAGCAGCTGCTATCGTTATGGCAGCTGTTAAGCATCCCGAACTATTTAGGACAATTGTTCTAATTGAACCTGTAATAATGTCGAGAAAGTACTTCTACTTTTTAAAACTCTTTCGTGGATTGGCTAAGAGGAAGATTCCCTTAATAAGGAAAACTTTGGATCGGACGGAATCTTGGACTACCAGAGAAGAGGCGTATGAACATTTTCGACCGAAGTTGGTATTCAAGAATGTCAGTGATGCTGTGCTCTGGGATTATGTCAATTATGGTACAGCTACATGTGAAGATGGTACGGTTCGGCTTGTTTATAGCAAAGAATGGGAAGCCCATTGNTATTTGGTGGCTCACAGCATCTGGAGCNTGCTCCCAAAAGTCAAGGTTCCTCTGCTCGCTATCCGAGGGCGNGATTCCAATACTTTGTCAGAAAAGTCCTGGATTAAATGGAAAGAGATGTCGCCACAACATGATTATCGAGAGATAGCTAATGCTGGGCACTTAGTTCCTATGGAACAGCCTGAACAAATAGTGGTGACTATACGAGAATGGTCTGCCAAGAATAAGTAACTACGAGAGCTCCCATTATGAAACTAGCCGATGCAACACTTTTTAGACAGCAATGTTTCATTGATGGTAAATGGTGTGATGCAGAGAAAGATTCCTCGATAGAAGTTATCAATCCAGCTAATGGNANAGTACTTGGTTCCGTACCNCNGATGGGGNCGGTGGAAACGCGCCTAGCAATTGAAGCGGCANATGTNGCATTCAAGCCNTGGTCTGGNCTACCTGCAAAACAACGATCCAACAAACTGCATAAATGGTTTGAGTTGATNCTTGANCATCAGGAAGATCTAGCCATGTTAATAACCCTGGAACAGGGNAAATCACTAACGGAAGCTAGGGGAGAAATAGCTTATGCNGCTTCATTTATTGAATGGTTTGCTGAAGAAGGAAAGCGTGCTTATGGNGAGGTCATCCCTCACACCCAGGATGATAAGAGATATCTGGTAATAAAACAGGCAATAGGTGTAGTGGCCGCGATTACTCCATGGAATTTCCCGGCTGCTATGATTACTCGAAAAGCNGGGCCTGCNCTGGCTGCAGGTTGCCCAGTGGTATTGAAACCTGCTAGCAGTACACCGTATTCTGCTCTTGCGTTAGCGGTNTTGGGTGAGCGNGCAGGATTGCCTGCAGGTGTGTTTAATGTAATCACAG
Organism: Gammaproteobacteria bacterium; assembly: GCA_002694855.1. Taxonomy (GTDB): domain Bacteria; phylum Pseudomonadota; class Gammaproteobacteria; order Pseudomonadales; family Pseudohongiellaceae; genus UBA9145. The sequence goes on along the minus strand of NZNL01000008.1, from coordinate 1,402 downwards.
GTATATCGGCGGAAATAGGTGCTGAACTAACGAGCAATCCGTTGGTGAAGAAAATNTCTTTTACAGGCTCNACAGAGGTCGGTAAGAAACTCATTGCTCAGTCTGCCTCAACTGTNAAAAAGGTGTCGATGGAATTAGGTGGCAACGCGCCATTTCTCGTATTTGATGATGCCAACTTGGACGACGCTGTCGACGGTGTGATGGCGTCGAAGTTTCGTAACTCAGGACAAACCTGTGTCTGTACCAACCGCATTTATGTTCAAAACGGTGTGTATGATTGTTTTGTAGATAAACTGCACCTTGCTATACGAGGTCTTAAAGTGGGTAACGGGCTAGATAGTGAAATTGATCAGGGCCCGCTTATTGATCTGGCAGCAGTCGAGAAAGTGGAAGAACATATAGAAGATGCNGTTGTTAAAGGTGGCAAAATAGTGTGCGGTGGCAGTCGCCATTCGTTGGGTGGTAGCTTCTTTGAGCCGACNCTATTAGTTGACGCAAATCAGGAAATGAAAGTCGCCAGNGAAGAAACCTTTGGTCCGTTGGCTCCGGTTTTCAGATTTATGGAAGACCAGCAAGGTATAGATATGGCCAATGCNNCGGAATTCGGACTTGCCGCCTATTTTTATGCCAGTGACATGGCNCGGATTTGGCGAATCGCNGAAGCAGTGGAATCNGGCATGGTTGCAATTAATACCGGTATTTTGTCNAACGAAGTNGCCCCTTTTGGAGGTGTGAAACANTCGGGNTTGGGCNGGGAAGGNTCTAGGCACGGNCTTGATGAATACCTNGAAATGAAGTACCTCTGTTTTGGAGGGATAAAGCAGTAGGTGTNAAGNCAANAANCCCACTCCNCCACTTCAGTTGTGACGGAGTAAGCTTCAAGTATTGAGAAGTTAGAACGTGTTTAAAGCCAACAGTTTTGATTCCTGTTCAGCACCGGTTGCATGATTAACAATCATATCAGGCGTTACCGGTACGCGATTAAACAAGTGGCCATCCAGGGCATCAGCAATGGCACTCGTAATGGCGGCAACAGCGCTCCCCTGGGAAGGCTCGCCTACACCTCTGCCACCCGCCGGATTGTAGGGGTCGGCAATGTCTACCGCTCCATTTAGCATTTCGGAGGGCACATCCAGAATCGTCGGTATCTTGGCCTGGTACATACCCAGGTTAGCCGGCAATGCGATCTGTGGATCATAGACATGTCGCTCGGATCCAGCCATACCAAAACCCCAAACCCCGCCACCATTTATTTGCTGTGACAACCCTTGAGGGTGAATAATGGTGCCGCAGTCTGCTACACCCACATAGTCCAGAACTTCGTATTTGCCTGTTTCCAGGTCTACTTCGATTTCGGCCATGCTGATCATGAGTCCTGGAGCGATTCCTCGCTTTGGTAAGT
>NZNL01000075.1 GCA_002694855.1 Gammaproteobacteria bacterium | reverse complement strand
AGGAGAAGTCTCCTTTGAAAAAAAAGAAGAATGAAGGGGCGGTAAGTTACTGGATTTACGGGAGAATCCCCCAATACGAACTTTAAACAACTCCGTTACGGTTGAATAGGTAAACAGGGCGGTTTTTGATAAAGGGTAATTTATGAGGAGAATAATATGTTGATTGCAGTTAGAGCAGAAGTTGAGAGTGTTGATCATTGGAGAGAACAATTCAAAACCCATGATGAATTGTTTAAGAGCCAGGGTGTATCGGTTGCTTACATGGGAGCAACAGAGGGCAACACAGTAATAGCGGTTTTGGAAACAAACAATCCTGATGAATTTATTAGAATATTCAATGATCCAGCAACTGCAGAGGCAATGGCAAACGATAAAATTACCGGTGGAGTTGAAATGTTTGTATTAGATGAAACATACACCCTTTAAAAAGAAAAGAAGATGAAGGCGATTAAACGAGTAACGGTTTAAACACAGCCCGTAACTGTGGAGTAATTCAGAGCAATGAATTAGAGTTTTTATGAATTATGGATAATTCTTAAACCATCAAGAAAAAGATTTTAAAGGAAGAGCTTTAAACGATATTTGGAAATATTCTGATCAAAAAAGTAGAAAACGCTCATGATTTTATTCAAATAATCTTTCCTTTGAATAAGCCAAGCCAATAAGTTTTTCATGGGCTTCAACCATCATCATTAGTATTTTCTTCATTTCTCAATAAATTGGGGCTAACTTCAACTTCAACTTCTGTAACTAATTTAATTTCACGTGTTGGATCAGCTATCCCCATGTCTTCAATTTGTCTGATTTTTGGTATCAATCTAGTATTCCAAGAAGCAACCCCCTCGTTATATGATTTCATTGCCGAACCAAGTTTGTCTCCAATACCATTGAAAAAGCCAGAGAATTTGCCTAGCCTATTGTGCAACTCAATTGCCTGTTTTTTTATGTCCTCAGCGTTCTCATAAACCTTTTGTTGGTTCCAGGTTAGCATTATGGTTTTAAGTGCTGCGTAAACGAGAGAAGGTGGGCAAATCATGACACGGTGTTTTGCGGCTTGTTCTACTATATCCGGGATCTGTTCTACCGCTGCCATGTAAATTGAAACATTAGGCATATACATAATCACAAAATCCGGAGTTCTTCTATTGATGATCTTTGAGTAATCTTTCTTTCCTAGACTTTTAGCATGATCAAGCACATTGTTTGCGTGTTGTTTCAATTTTCTCTTTTTTTGTGCTTTATCCTCCGTTTCTATAGCTTCTTTGTAGAGTTTTACCGGAGCTTTTGAATCAATAATAATGACGCCTTTATCTATTGTATAAACATACACATCCGGTCTGGAGCTGCCTTCTTCAGTTGTTGTAGTTTGTTGTTCGTCAAAGTTGACGCCTTCGACAAAGCCTGCCGTCTGAAGCATAACTTTAAGTGATTCTTCTGCAAGCGCTCCTTGCTCTCCCGGGTTGGATAATGCCTCAGTCCATTTCGCATGTGATTTAGTTAAATCTCTTACTTCTGTAGCAAGGCCATCAGCGCTAATCGTCCAGGCTTGTTTGGCTGAGTTGATAGTATCGTCAAGAGTCTTGAGACTTGTTTTTATGTCATCTTCATCTTCTTTTTGCTGATCCGTGACTTCTTGTTGTATTTCGGACAGCTCATTGCGAGCCGTTTCCCTAAAAATAGAATTGAGAAAGCCGGGTAAAAATTTGAATATAGAAAAGCCCCCAATAAGGGCGCCAACAACAAACGCTAAAGTTATTTCAAGGATCATATTTACTGCCACAAACCCACCCACAGTGAGGAGACAACAATATATGATTTAACACCAAAGCTCCATATAACCTAAACCCTGAAAGTATAGAAGGGCTGAACAACCAGGGAGTTAACGTAGTTTCTGTCTTCTTTTTGCTAAAAAGAACTTGGGCCATTTAATCTGAAAAAATACTTCCAATCTGTCCGTGGATAACCAAATCTGCAATTGGATCAAGGCCTGTAGGTTGGTTGTTTATAATTATTAATTTGGCGCCTAATTCTTTAGCCAGCTTGGGGAATCCGGCAGCGGGGTATACTGCCAAAGAAGTTCCAATCGTTATAAACAAATCGCATTCCACTGTTTTACTTTGGGCTATCTGCATTTCTTTTTCAGGCATAGGTTGCCCAAAAGAGATTGTTGCAGTCTTAACCATTCCTTCACAGGAATCGCAGTAAGGTATTATCCCATCTGCGAGAAAAGCCTTTTTAATAGGTGCCAATTCGTATCTCGTCCCGCAGTCTAGACAACTTGCATAAGACGCGTTTCCATGAAGTTCTGTGATTTTGTCTTCAGGCACTCCAGCATCTTGATGAAGGTTGTCAACATTTTGAGTTATCAGGTAAGCGGATTGGTGAGTACTAATTATTTTTGCTACAACCAAATGTCCTACGTTTGGTTTGGCTTTTTTAATAATGTCTTGGCCCGAAAATTTTCTTTTCCAAGACTCCCTTCGCACCTCTTCGGACGCAGTGAAATCTTGAAAATATATGGGGGTGTTAGTTTTCCAAACACCTTGAGGCCCCCTGAAATCGGGAATACCCGATTCTGTGCTTATACCAGCCCCGGTAAAGATAACTATCTTCCTGGCCGCTTCTATGTATCTTAATAATTCTTCATGCATTAGTGTTTCTTTTAGGGTTTTTCACTAGACTGCGATAAGAAAATCATAAGTCACGAATTTTCGTTAAATCAATGCAACAATTATTACTAAACCAAGAACTACTTTGGGTCTTAACAGTNGTATATGACNTAGGGCTNGCAATCTTGCTCTANAGGTTCTTTGGCAAGCATGGGCTNTANACAGCTGTAATACTAGGGATAGTGTTAGGGAATTTACAAGGGGGCAAGGTTAGTGAATTAGAATTTTTTGGTTATNGNTTTACAGNAAGCATGGGNGCAATTCTNTATTCTGGCATTTACTTNGCNACAGATGTTTTAAANGAGAAATTTGGTAAAGAAGAAGCAAGNNGGGCNGTAATGCTCGGGTTCGTNGCTAATGTTGCAGTAATGATAACCCTTGTAATTAGTGTNCAGTTTAGACCTTCAGATATAGCCGGGTCTGCCCTGGAGGTCCATAANGCGATATCAACTCTGGCAGGTTACTCGCCAATATTTGTTATAGGGTCTTTAACGGCCTACCTGATAAGCCAGACATTTGATGTCTGGCTTTTTCATAAAATAAGAAGCTACACTGGCGAATCGAAGTTATGGCTTAGGAACAATCTTTCAACAATAACTTCCCAATTATTGGATACAATGATTTATCAATTTACCTGGGTTTTGGCCGGAATGGATCTAAGAACAGCTTTTTTAATAGCAGTTACTAAATATGTTTTTAAGGTGTTGATTGCTGCGATAGACACTATTTTTATATATTGGGTAAGAAGGTGGTAAGGAATTAGCTAGGAGGCGGCATGAGTTACAATTTAACAACTAGAGAGCCCTATTAAAAAACTACGTATTATGTAAATCATATTGATCTGGCGAATTACAAAGTGAGTTACAAAAATAAGGTTTGCTGAGTTTGTTGAAAAAGAAGAAATAAACTTGAATACGGAGGACGAGGAGCAATGATTTCTTTTTTAAGGGTGTTTGCATACATTTGCATTTGGACCACCCCCTTCCAGGTGGCATTCGTTTTGTGGGGTATCGGCATTGTTACTGTCACCGATTATAGTATTTTGTCACTATCAAATATCGAGTTTATTACGAACTACCTTGGGTTTTTACTTTTTATTGTTGAGTGGCTGTACACATGGTTCTGGAATGCCCTCTTAGACTGGGTGTTTTCTTTGCCGGCGATTTTACACGCGTCGCTTAAAGCAGTGGTGAGCACTTGGCTGGGCCTTTGGATACTTAAAAATATAGACGGATGGCAATCTGTAAAAGCTTAAGCGGCTACCTGTCAAACTGGGCCCACGCTGTTAGATAGGAAAAGCTAGTGCGAACCAGATGTGCGAAGCGCTTTCTGGCTTTTTTGTAAGCGTTTCAAATGCTCTTTTAAAAATGGTTTCCGATGTCGGGCGACGCCGGTTGCCAGCACATCGATTACAACCAGATGGGCTATGCGAGAAGAGATCGGTGTGAACGCTTGCATGTCCTCTTCCATAGTTACATGTATAGGGATGCTGCAAATTTCGCTCAGCGGAGTGTTCTGAGGCGCTAGCCCAATAACTGTTGCGCCAGCCTCCTTGGCTAGGTTTACGCTCTGCAACAAAGCTCTGGTTTGCCCGGACTGGGAGATGGCGACAACCACATCCTCTTCACCAAGAGATATCGCTGACATATGCTGAATATGAGGATCCATAAGAGCCGTTGTGGACAGCTGTAGGCGGAAGAATTTGTGTTGTGCGTCAGCGGCTACTGGCCCGGAAGCACCAAAACCGTAGAATTCCACCCGGCGTGCATTGCTGATTGTGTTAATAGCCTGCTCCAAAATGTCGGGGTCCAGCTCATCCCGAACCGTCCGCAAGGTGCCCACCGTAGTATCGAAAACTTTGTTACATAGATCATTTACCGTGTCGCTATCGTCAACAGCAAATTGTGTATAGACGCTACCCATGCCGATTTGTTGGGCAAGCTGCAGCTTGAAGGATTGGAAGCCGTCGAAACCGAGAGCACGACAGAAACGAATAACCGTGGGATCACTAACCTCGGATTGAGCGGCCAGGTCTACTATACGCATGTTGATTACATCGTTCGCGTGAGCCAGAACGAAGTCGGCAACCTTTGCCTCGGACTTCCTTAGCGCTGGGTGGTTATCTGTGATGCGGCGAATTATATTAGGCGAATCCACAAGGCACCTGTTAAATTATTGATTAGCTACTTTCAGCTAATGCTACTCAATTTACCAGGCACGTGCACTCTGTTTTATTCGTCTAGGGACCTATGAATAAACCGCAGGCTAAAGATAAATTTCAAGTTAAGTTTGTCGATTCGATAGAGCAGTTAAATGCCATCGCATGGAATGAAATTGTTGGCACAAAGAATCCTTTCATGCGCTACGAGTTTTTGCATGCATTGGAATCTACGGGTTGTACCAATGAGCAGACCGGATGGAGGCCCCATCACGTAGCGATCTATACCGTTGGACGCAATAAGTCACTAGTTGCGATTATGCCGCTTTATCTGAAAACTAATAGCTGGGGCGAGTATGTCTTCGATTGGTCTTGGGCGAATGCCTATAAGAGTTACGGTTATCAGTATTACCCGAAATTTGTCACGGCTGCACCATTCACCCCTTCGGCGGGTAACCGAATTTTTATACATAAAAAATACCGGGAAGAGGGGTTGCTTAAACTGATTGTTGAAAAGATAAAGGAGAAGGCAAAACTTATCGGTGCCTCTTCTTGGCACGTGTTATTTCCATCAGAAGAAGAACACGACGCTCTCGGACTACTAGGTGTCCAGCCTCGCATTGCTACCCAGTTTCATTGGCAGAACAAAGGCTACGAGTCCTTTGACGAATTCCTGACATTTCTTAACTCACGAAAACGCAAATCCATCCGCAAGGAACGTAAATACGTGCACGACCACGGTATAACNTTTCGAAGAACAGAGGGAGCTTGTATCACCGANCAACAATGGGCAGACTTTTATNTGTTTTACCAAAGCACTTANCTGATGCGAGGNATGCAGGGTTATCTTGAACTGGANTTTTTCCATGNTGTTGCAGAAACAATGCCNGAACAGCTTGTCCTGATAAATGCCGTGCAGGACGACCAGGATATTGCCGCAGCCCTCTTCTTNAAGAATGAAGAAACNCTGTTTGGTCGCTACTGGGGNTGCAGGTTTGANCATCAGTTTCTGCACTTTGAGGCCTGNTACTATCAGGGNCAGGAATACGCAATTGAGCACGGNCTCAAATCTTTCGACGCCGGNGCACAGGGGGAGCACAAAATNCGGCGAGGCTTCGAACCAATTTTCACCTATTCAAACCACTGGCTTGCTAATCAGGGGTTTGCTGAGGCGATTGCAGGGTTNCTAAGAGAAGAGCGNCCGCATATATTNNANTACAGNAGAGAGGCAAATAATCTTCTGCCGTACAAAGACGTTANTGACTAATAAAACNNAATCTTGGCCCCNNTNATTGAAAACCTCNTCCATAGAAAAGGAACTGGCNGATGTGTATCATAATTTGCTGAAAGCTGGGCCAATTCGNAANNTAAAAATAATGTTTTTAAACATAGGNNGTGNNGATGNNNAAAATNNTTCAAATAGGCGGAATTAGCCTGATAGNNNTTNCTCTTTTTACGATCCTGTCTCTCCTNNTCGNTGGTTACGAACCTCAGGACCNNAGCCCAGGGCTTTGGNTAACCGGAGANCTNGNNANNGAANNCGTTGCTGACTGGTCATTTACNNANCAGCATGAAGANATCTTNGTCCAAACGCGNNCCCCCTGGTTGATTCCNCACTCNGTGACCNCNTACTGCGCGACNTACAATGATAGNTTCTATCTNTTNTCNGCATACTANGGNGGAGGANATTTNCCCGACTTACGGNGNTGGAACNAAAATGTTGTNAGAGATCCCCGGGTACGATTGAAGATAGGNGATCAACTTTTTGACCAAACNNTGAGCTATATAGANGACGAGAGCATTAGGANGCCNGTGCATCAGGCGTTTGTTGATAAGTATCCACANTGGGCNAGCCCGGGGCTGGAGAACGTTCATATTTTCCAGGTTTTATAATATTANCTGGCTTCTNTTNTGATTTTNGCCCAAGCNAATAATTGATTGTTGGCTGGCATGGCNTTGTCTTCAACGAGAGAGAAACCGACTTCTTCNGCTAGCTCGTTANNCCATTCAAAGTCTCTTATTCCGCTCTNGGGGTCCCGCGCTTTCAACCANCTGTCAAAGCCNGCGTTGCTCTNGGTTGTGAATTTNCCGCGATACTTGAANGGGCCATAGACNAGCAATACACCACCATNATTTATGTGTTTGNNTGNGCCTNTAANNAAGTTTATTNCNGAATCTTCNGANATTATATGCAGGCAGTTAGCACTGAAAATGGCGTCATAAANNCCATAATTCCANGTCTCTTNGTTCACATCGAGGCTAGTTGCAAGNGGNAGNTTTTTNAGCTTNGCGNTGGCGANGCGCAAGTTAAGGGNCTTNACGTTAGANNGNATNTCGGATGATTGCCAAATAAGGTCAGGNAAATGCNTGGCGAAAAAAGCCGCGTGTTGACCAGTCCCTCCACCGACCTCCAACAATGAACTTCGGTTTATTAGATGGCGCTTGAGTACGTCCAGGATTGGAAGCTTGTTGTTTTCACTAGCCTGACTGAAAGGGGCAGGGGCAGGGAAAGGCATGGATCACAGGTTGGCTACTAACTCTTTTGCTTGCGGTTAAAAATTATGCGGTCGCTCGAAGACTCTTCTTCACTATACTTGTACCCACCGACATTAAAATCTCTCAGCTTTGTAGGNGAATTTATCCGGTTTTTGATAATGTAGGCTGCCATCTCNCCCCGAGCCCGCTTTGCGTAAAAGCTGAGCACGCGATACTGCCCTTTGGCCCAGTCCTTAAACACAGGGGTAACGATTNTGGCCTTCANCGNCTTGGTATCGAGTGAACTGAAGTATTCGTTGGAAGCTAGGTTAATTAGCGCGTTGTGTTTTTGTCCCGCTTGTTCGAATTCTTGATTCAGCGCTGCAGTGAGCTTGCAACCCCAAAATTCGTACAAGTTCTTTTTACCTCTAGCGGCAAACGTAGTACCCATTTCCAACCTGTAGGGCTGCATCAGATCCAGGGGACGCAAGACACCATAAAGACCGGATAGTATTCGNAAGTGCCGCTGAGCAAAGTTCAAATCGGNGGCTCCAAAGTGCTCCGCCTTGAGCCCNAGGTAAACATCCCCTTTGAAAGCGAAGATAGCTTGCCTGGCATTATCCAGATTAAAAGGAGTGTGCCAATTTGAATAGCGAGAGAAATTTTCTGCGGCAAGNGTCTCGCTAATGCCCATTAATTCCTGTAGCTCTTCAGGGTGGAGCTTTTTTAAATCACGGACCAGCTCGGTCGCTTCACTTAAAAAGGCGGGCTTAGAAAACTTTTCTGTTTTCACTGGAGTCTCAAAATCAAGGGACTTTGCAGGGGATACAACAATCAACATAGAATCAAATCCGATTCAAAATTAGCAAGCGCTTCTCATTCCTGACTATCAAACTGTTGCCACCAGAGCATGGGCGTGGTTCCGTCATCAGGATCATATACGTTGCCATAATACCAAAATGTGTCGGGATATTCTGCGCCTGCGGTGTTCAATAATTCTTCTATAACNGCGAACCCAATGGAAACATGAATGCTGTAAACNAGGGCGCGATCGGNTTGTAAATCAAGGCAGCCACCAAGTTTNTCAATTGCCGGNGTCAGGTATTGGCTCAATGTCTCTACCTGATACTTACGAAATACCCGNACAGAGAGATTACCGCTACGCTTAANCAGTTCGTACTCCGCAGAGNCCNGATCGATTATCCNGAGCTTGTCGCCCGCAGCAAGATTCCGTGCNAATAGGGGTGATTTCAACANGCGGATGTGGCTTGTTTCCGGNNCCAGTAATTCCACTTCGAGGCTTTCGAACACNGGTTGTTCATCGTCGTCAATTCCTGCCAAGAAGGGCATGTTNGNTTTGGTAATCAGAGCAAAACATTCCTTTGTGGATGGTNCTCAATTAACTAGGTATGCTCTGGGCAGNCTCTAATCGAGTTGCCCAGACNACTTATGATAGAACGGTTACAAGNAATTGCTACTTTTTTAAGCCGATTTAGGCTTTTTATTGGTTTATTAGGNGTTNTTTTTGCTGGGCTATTCCTTATGAGTCTATTCGAAGTTGGTAGTGCGGCTGAGTATGACCTGCTGATCCCGGCCATCGTTGGTTTCTGTTGGGCAGCCACACTTTTAAGTTTTGCGAGCCTCTTCATATCCATACCAGCCAAATTTGAGAGGGGTGCAAATTTGGGGGCGCGTTTGATTTCCCGGATTAAGCGTGGACTGGCACAGGGATTAGGCCTGCTCATGATCTCCCTTACTGTTGCCCTGGTGCTGCTGACTTACCGATTATTGGGGGTCTGGTTGGGGTTCTGACTCTGGCCGGCGNCCGATAATTCGGTTGATCAAGGTTGCTGTGCAATAATGTGCGCCCAGCCGTTTAACCAGTGGCCTTAAGAGAACAAGCAGAAAATTAAGTAGACGGACCGGCATGCAGCGCGCGATAGATCTAATTGACAAAACCATCGATATTATTGGGAGAACTATAGCCTGGCTAACGGCTGGCATGGTGGTGTTAGTGGTGGTTATTGTAACTCTCCGCTACGCATTCCAGTTTGGGTCCATTGCCCTGCAGGAATCGNTCACATACGTTAATGCACTAATCTTCACCCTCGGNGCAGCCTACACGTTGAAGGAGCAGGGCCATGTGCGGGTGGATATTTTCTACTCCCGCCTAACAGAGCGTTACAAGGCAGTCGTCGACCTCATTGGCACTTTGCTTTTCCTCGTGCCAAGCGCTGTCTTCATTATCTGGGTGAGCCAGGACTATATATCTGTTTCCTGGCGCGTTCGGGANAGCTCTGCTGATCCNAGTGGATTGCCTTATGTCTATTTGTTGAAAACCACGATCTTTGTGTTAGCTGTGCTGCTTATTGTCCAGGGTATTTCTGAATTACTTAAATCGATTCGACAATTTAATGAGACCAAGCCTTAGTGCCTGAGCTCCTTCCTCTTATTTTTTTCGTAGTCGTCTGTCTGGTCTTGATGATGGGCTACCCGGTAGCATTGACGCTGGCCGGTGTATCGATTTTATTTGCTGGGCTGGGGGTGCTTTCTGGCAATTTCGATGCGGCATATATCAGCCTGATACCAAATCGAATCTATGGAGTATTGGTAAACCAGAATCTCTTTGCGGTGCCCCTATTCGTATTTATGGGCTCTATGTTGGAGAAGTCCCGAATCGCAGAGGACCTNTTAAAAAACATGGCCCTGGTGTTCGGACGCATTCCCGGAGGCCTGGGTATTTCGGTAATAGTGGTGGGGATGTTGTTGGCTGCCAGCACGGGGATTGTTGGCGCCACTGTGGTCACAATGGGTATTCTGTCACTCCCGACAATGCTGAACACGGGCTACAGGCCTTCTCTTGCTTGCGGTACACTTTGTGCTACAGGCACACTTGGACAAATTATTCCCCCATCTATTTGTCTGGTGCTATTAGGCGAGGTGATCTCCAATGCCTATCAACAGTCCCAACTGAATCAGGGAGTTTTTGCNCCGGACTTTGTTTCTATCGGCGATTTATTTGCCGGTGCAATTATACCNGGTNTGCTTTTNGTGCTTGCGTANGCGGCCTATGTTTTCACCGTTGCCCTGTTCAGACCACACGACGTACCGCAGGTTGAACTGGATCATACAAAGCTTACAAAAAGCGAAATCGGCTTTGCCCTGATGAAAGGCCTGCTACCGCCGGTATTGTTGATGATTGCCGTACTCGGGTCCATTCTGGTAGGGATCGCCACACCAACAGAAGCAGCTGGAGTCGGTGCGCTTGGCGCAATTCTGCTGGCATTGGCTAAACGAGAGCTTAATGTAAAAGTATTACATGAAGTGGCCATTGCAACGACTCGCATTACGTCCATGGTTTATTTGATTCTGGTTGGGGCAACCATTTTCTCTTCCGTATTTAGAGGGTTTGGAGGTGACCTGCTCATTGAGCAATTGTTGACTGATCTGCCTGGTGGTGTTATTGCCGCTACGGTAATAGTTATGCTGGTGATTTTCCTTCTCGGATTTATTCTCGATTTCATTGAGATCACGTTCATGGTGGTGCCGTTGGTTGGGCCTATTTTGCTAGCCATGGGGCTAAATCCGATCTGGCTGGGCGTCATTATTGCCGTTAACTTACAGACCTCTTTCCTAACACCTCCCTTCGGGTTTTCTCTGTTCTACTTGCGCAGCGTGGCGCCTGATACTATTACTACTGGTGAAATTTATAGGGGTGTTATTCCGTTTGTTATCATCCAGCTCGGCCTTATGTTGTTGCTTGCCTTACAGCCGGGTCTGGTAACTTGGCTGCCGTCAGTTATTAATCCATAAAAGGAATCAAGCATGAGCAAAGAAGAAGTAGCAACTTCGGAACCGTTAGGAGAGCTCGCCTTACAAACACTAGCCATGCCAAAAGATACTAATCCCAGCGGTGATATCTTCGGCGGGTGGTTGGTATCACAGATGGATTTAGCGGCTGGGATAATTAGCAAAAAAGTAACGAAGGGGAGATCGGCAACGGTGGCGATCCAAAATGTGGCCTTTTTGCGCCCGGTAAGCGTGGGCTCGACAGTCAGTTGTTATTGCTATGTCACGAAGCGTGGTCGCACCTCGCTGCATATCGCCGTTGATGTACGGACCTCTCATCAATTAAACCAAATTGATAACCTTAAAGTGGCGGAAGGTTTGTTCGTATTTGTCGCGATTGATGATGCAGGAAAATCGCGACCGTTGCCGGATTAATTGCTGGGCAACTTGCGCGCTTCAATCAGCGCTTCTTCGGCGATGCGGTTATAGTCCATTACACCGTCCTTGAAACCTTTCCAGGATTCGTAGATACGAGCCGTGATTTCATCGGTCTGGCCAAGCTCAGCTACTACCTCTTCAGAAATTCTGCGTAGCTCGAGCAGCACGTCATCAGGTAGGCGGCGCAGTTGCACATCGTGGTCTTCAACTAGCGTCCGCAACGCTTTATTATTTTCAGCCATGAGCAGATCCAGAAGAAGTTGATTCATTACTTCCGTCCCCGCCATAAGAATTTCTCGGAGGTCAGAGGGCAACGCGTCAAGCTTTTCTTTATTGAAAATGGTTTCTAAAGTCGACCCCGGCTCGTGCCAACCGGGATAATAGTAGTAGTCAGCGACATCGTGATAGCCCGCGGCAAGATCGTTGTAGGGGCTTACAAATTCTGCGGCGTCTAACCTGCCAGTCTGCAATGCAGTAAGCACTTCACTCACTTGCATGGTTTCTGGAATGCCTCCAGCCCGGCGAAATACCTCTCCGCCAAGGCTTGGTATGCGCATCTTTAACCCTTGGAGGTCCTCTAACGAATTGATCTCTTTGTTGAACCAACCGAACATCTGTACGCCGGAGTTACCACCGCGCACAGGGAACAGGTTAAAGGGTGCGTAAAGCTCCTGCCATAACTCGTTGCCACCGCCGTAGCGTAACCAGGCATCCTGTTCGTAGCTGGTCATGCCAAAGGGAATTGTTGTGAAAAAAGGGGCGGCAGGTATCTTTCCTTGCCAGTAGTATGCGCCAGTGTGGCCAATCTCTGCGACGCCTTGTGAAACCGCATCGAAGACTTCCAGGCCGCCTACCAGCTCATTAGCGCCGTATACGCGAATGAGCATTCGCCCGTTACTCATTTTTTCCACAATCTCGGCAAAATGTTCTGGCAAGGTGCCAAGGGCCGGCAAGTTCTTGGGCCAGGAAGTAATCATCTTCCATTCATAAACAGTCTGATCATCTACCGCCGCAGATTGCCTGAAACTATCCTGTTGTTCTCCGCTGCAACCATGCAGCGCCAGGAAAAATACTGTAGTAACGATTAGTCCTCCCTGGGTATCTGCCTTAATTTTTGCAATCATGCTTAATCCTGCGTTAACTGCTTAACCCAAAACTTCAAGCTTTGCGTAAGATAGTACTAGCCATTTACTACCTGCTGCATCGAAGTTTACCTGAACCCTTGCATTGCTGCCCTGTCCTTCGTAGTTTAATACAACACCCTCACCAAATTTACCGTGCGCTACGCGTTGTCCTAGTGATATTTCGGTTTGTGGTATTTCAGCTCCGCTGCTCAATGAATCGTGCATACCATTCCTGCGGTGAACCTTGGTCCGGCTAACGGTTGTCTTCAGCCTAATTTCATCGATAAGTTGCTTTGGTATTTCTTTAATAAAGCGGGAAGGGCGGCAAAGATTCACTTCGCCATGTAACCGTCGCGATTCGGCATGGGTCAAATAGAGTTTGCTTTTGGCCCGGGTTATGCCCACATAACAGAGCCGACGCTCTTCTTCCAGGCTAGCGATTTTGTCCATTGACATTCTATGAGGGAACAAACCCTCTTCCATCCCGGCTAGGAAAACCAGGGGAAATTCTAAGCCTTTTGCTGAATGCAGTGTCATCAACTGCACGGCATCATCCGTTTCGTCTGCCTGGGTATCACCCGCATCGAGCGAGGCCTGATCGAGGAAAGCGGCAAGGAAAGCAGGCGATTTAACATCAACCTCATCGCCCAGAGCTACGTCATCAAAATTGCTTGCCGCATTCACCAGCTCTTCCAGGTTTTCTTTGCGGGCCAGCGCTTTTTCCCCGCCTTCTTTTTCATGATGTTGAATGAGGCCACTATTCGCGATGACACGTTCTACTTTTTCGTGTAATTCGAGCCCTTCACATTCGGACTGCAGTTTGTCAATTAGTTCCAGAAAAGCCAGAATTGCATTAACGGCGCGGGAACCCGCCAAATTTTCATTGACACATCTGGCACAGGCTTGCCATAGAGAGACATTTTCCTCTCTAGCTACAGTCCGAATTACGTCCAGGCTTCGACCACCTATACCACGGGTAGGGACGTTGATAATGCGTTCGATAGCGGTATCGTCATTTCTGTTTGCTAGTAATCGGAGATAGGCTAGAGCGTTCTTGATTTCTAATCTTTCATAGAAACGATGGCCACCATAGATTCGATAGGGCATACCTACTCTCAGCAAGGCCTCTTCCAGTTCGCGTGATTGTGCATTGGAACGGTAGAGGATGGCAGCATCACTGCGCTGGTTCCCGTTGTTAAACCAATCCTGCAGTCGGTCGACAATGAAACGCGCTTCATCCTGTTCGTTTAACGCCTCATAAAGGCTGATGTGTTCTCCTTCGACGCCTTCGGTCCAGAGCTTTTTGCCGAGTCTTCCCTGGTTATTGGCAATAAGCCCATTAGCGGCTTTCAAAATAGTAGAAGTGGAGCGGTAGTTTTGTTCTAAGCGGACTATCTCGGCATCAGCAAAGTCTACGTTGAACTGCTGAATGTTCTCGATTCTTGCGCCACGCCAACCGTAAATGGACTGATCGTCGTCACCAACAACCATTAACTGTTTGTTGCGGCCATAATTTCCGCCGGCTAGCACGCGCAACCAGGCATACTGTATTGCATTCGTATCCTGGAATTCGTCGACGAGAATATATTGAAATCGTTTCTGGTAGTGTTCGAGGATTTGGGGATTCTTTAACCACAGTTCATGGGCGCGCAGGAGTATTTCTCCGAAGTCAATCATTCCACCGCGGGTGCAGGCTTCTTCATACGCCGTATAAACATCTAGCATCGTCTTAGTGTAATTGTCATCGAAGTGTTCGATATTGACTGCCCGTAGCCCCTCATCTTTCTGAGTGTTGATGTACCATTGGCACTGTCTGGCGGGCCACTTGTCCTCATCGATATGCAGGGAGCGATTGATACGCTTGATCAAGCGGAACTGATCTTCCGCATCGAGAATCTGAAAATCTTGTGGTAACCCTGCTTCGGCCCAGTGAGAGCGGAGCAATCTGTGGGCGAGCCCATGAAAAGTCCCTACCCACATTCCGTTAAAAGACTGGCCCAACAGGGTCTCGATACGTCCTCGCATTTCCCGAGCCGCTTTGTTGGTAAAGGTCACCGCTAATACGGCGAAAGGAGAGGCCTGCTCGGCTTGCAATAGCCAGGCTATACGATGCACGAGCACCCTTGTTTTGCCACTGCCGGCGCCAGCCAGCACCAGTAGTTTCTCAGCTGGACTAGCAACAGCATTGCGTTGTTGCTCGTTGAGNGAGTCTAGTATGAGNGAAACATCCATGGTGTGCTATTTTAGCAAAAAGTAGCCNCTGTGTTTTTAGAGTATACATCGGGAATTTGCTAGAATGATGCGCCCTCTCGGGNGAGGTTAANCTTTCAGTTTNAGGACCANCTTTCAGGAGANNCCNATGTCTGTCAGATCGGACAATGTGTCATTTAATTGGCAAGANCCATTCCTTATGGAAGAGCAACTCAACGAAGAAGAGCGCATGGTGCGTGATACTGCNAAACAGTATGCGCAAGAAAAACTTCTTCCCCGCGTGCGGGCAGCGTATCGCAATGAAGAGACCGATCCGGAAATNTTTCGTGAAATGGGGGCCCTGGGATTACTTGGCCCGATGATAGAAGGTTATGGCTGTGCNGGNATGAGTTACGTCTGCTACGGNCTGATTGCCCGCGAGATAGAATCGGTAGATTCAGGTTATAGGTCCATGATGTCCGTGCAGTCAAGCCTGGTCATGCATCCCATCAATAACTTTGGTACCAAGGAACAGAAAGAAAGGTACCTGCCCAAGCTAGCAAGTGGTGAATTCATAGGCTGCTTTGGNTTAACCGAGCCGGATCACGGNTCGGACCCAGGCGGTATGAACACCCGTGCACGAAAGGTTGAGGGTGGATATAGTCTGTCTGGGGCCAAGAGCTGGATCAGCAACTCTCCGATCTCCGATGTGTTTATTATCTGGGCAAAGGATGAAGCGGGTGCTATCCGCGGGTTTATTCTTGATAAGGGCATGGATGGGCTGAGCGCGCCAAAAATAGAAGGNAAACTAGCTCTGCGGGCATCCATTACTGGTGAAATTGTCATGGACGAAGTTTTTGTTCCCGAAGAAAACAAATTGCCAGACGCGGAAGGGCTGGCTGGCCCTTTCAGTTGCCTTAACTCGGCAAGGCTAGGCATCGCATGGGGGGCATTGGGAGCAGCAGAAACCTGCTGGCATACAGCGCTTCAGTACACAATGGATCGGAAACAGTTTGGTAGACCGTTGGCGGCTAACCAGCTCATTCAAAGAAAACTAGCCCAGATGCAAACCGATATTTCACTAGGACTGCAAGGTTGCCTGCAGGCTTGCCGGCTAAAAGATCAAGGTAAGCTGGCGCCACCGCTTATCTCGCTCCTGAAGCGAAATTCCTGCCTCAAGGCGCTCGATACGGCTCGGGACGCGAGGGACATGTTAGGAGGCAACGGCATTTCAGATGAGTATCCAGTTATGCGGCACGCTCAGAACCTGGAAGTCGTGAATACTTATGAAGGGACTCAGGACATTCACGCCCTGATATTGGGGCGGGCACAGACTGGTATCCAAGCGTTCACTGGTGCGTGAAATTTTGGAAACCGCTTCCAGCCACTAATAACAATAAAAGGAGCGGACATTCACGCTCAGANGTGGCTGAGAACAACGCCCACGAATATTACAGCACCAACCCAGTTGTTGTTGAGAAACGCTTTGAGNCAAAGATCTGGCAGCCGGTCCTTAATGAGATATTGCTGATAGGCGAGCAACACGCNGACGGAAAGCAAGGATAAATAGTAAGCCGACCCCAGCNCAANCTGTTGGCCAGCCAACCACATCGAGACGACAAACATGATTTGTAAGAGTGCGATAAAGTACTTGTCCATATCGCCGAATAGAACGGCAGTTGACTTAACGCCTATCTCGATATCAAATTCTCGATCTACCATCGCATACTGTGTGTCGTAGGCTATAGCCCAGATTACATTGGCCACAAATAGCAACAACGCCGGTCGCGGTANGGTTTCCGCTTGGGCTGTGAATGCCATTAATATACCCCAGGAAAAAGCAGCGCCCAGCACCAGCTGAGGTAGGTTGGTATAGCGTTTCATAAAAGGGTAGATGACCACGATGATAATAGCGCCAAAAGACAGCAAAATAGTGTAGAGGTTTGTGAATAACACAAGAAAGAAGCCGACCGNCGATAAGACACTAAAGTAATAAAATGCGTCCTGGCGCCTTAAAGTGCCACGCGCGAGTGGTCGCCCTTGTGTGCGACTGACGCTGCCATCGATTTTGTAGTCCGCGAAATCATTCATGCAACAACCAGCTGAACGCATGATTACGGTTCCCAGCACAAAGATNAGCAGTAGCCAAAGATCTGGCAGCCCCTCTGCCGCTATCCACAATGCACCGATAGTTGNCCAGAGCAACAGATAAATACCGATTGGTTTGTTTAACCGAGTAAGCTCGATGAAGGCAGGTAGTTTTTCATAAAAATCAGGGAACAGGGTCCGGAACTGGTTAACTATTTTTGCCCATATAGAGGAAAAATCATTCATATGCGTAAATCTAGAACTGTACCGTGTCCCGCATTCCTCAATGAAGCGCATAGCATAAAGATTTAATTCCTTGCAAACAATGGCGCTCGTTTTGTTGAAACATTCCTAAACTTTGACATAGTTTACCCGGTCACCCAACCAACGTTTGACTAGGGGGTCGATTATTTCAGGGTACTGTTGCAGTATGATTTCCGATGCATCGTGTACCTCGTCGAGTAACTTNGCGTCTCTGGTAATGTCGGCCACGCGAAANGTCATCAGNCCGGCTTGTTGGGTGCCTAATACCTGGCCAGGGCCTCTTAGCTCCAGATCTTTTTCGGCGATATGGAATCCATCGGTACTTTCTCTTATTANTTGCAAGCGTTGTTTGCTCGCGTCTGAAAGCGGAGTCTGGTAAAGCAGCAGGCAATGGCTCTCCAGGTGGCCTCGGCCAATCCTTCCACGTAGCTGATGTAGTTGGGAAAGCCCCAGCCGCTCGGGGTTTTCGATGACCATTACACTTGCGTTGGGCACATCCATGCCGACCTCAATTACGGTCGTTGCAACTAGTAGCTGTATATCCCCGGTTTGGAAGCGGTCCATTANTTCCATCTTTTGCTTAGACTTCATACGCCCATGGATTAGAGCAATGGCAAGATGAGGCAGTTGGTTTATCAGTTTCTCCGCGGTTACTTCCGCTGCTTGACATTGTAGAGCTTCGGATTCTTCNATAAGTGTGCAAACCCAATAGGTTTGGCTGCCTNCAGAACAAGCCTTATTGATGCGGTCGATAACTTCTTCGCGACGGGCACTTGAGATAATCGCTGTATTTACGGGGGTTCTACCCGGCGGCAGTTCATCAATGATCGAGTTATCCAGATCAGCATAGGCGCTCATAGCAAGAGTTCTCGGGATAGGAGTTGCGGTCATTACCAGCTGATGGGGATTGATATCGCCGGTGGCCGCTTTCTCACGAAGCGCTAATCTTTGGTGAACTCCAAACCGATGTTGCTCGTCAATGATTATCAAGCCCAAGCGGAGATAGGCTACATCATTTTGGAATAGAGCATGTGTGCCAATAAGTAGCTGGCAGGNACCTTCAGCAAGGCTGTCGAGAATTTGCCTTCGTTCCGAGCCTTTGCTTTTCCCGCTCAGCCAGCCTACGCTGATNCCAAGGGGTGCAAACCAATTCCTNAAGTTAAGNAAGTGNTGTTCTGCAAGGATTTCGGTNGGAGCCATTAATGTTGCTTGGTAACCGCTTCCGATGGCATGCAAAGCAGAAAGGGCAGCTACCACCGTCTTTCCCGAACCGACATCTCCTTGTAGGAGCCTTAGCATGGGGCAGACGCTTGCCAAGTCCTGCGCAATCTGTAGATAGGCTTTCTGCTGCCCGCCGGTCAGCGTGAAAGGNAGGATTTGCAGGTATCTCGAGATCAGCTTATCGTCGGCTTGCAGCTGAGGAGCGCTCTGCTTTTTGGAATCATTTCTGAATCGGCGCATACACAGGCGGTGTGCGAGCAGTTCTTCGAAAGCAAGTCGCTTCTGGCCCGGATTAATCGCTTCGTTGGTCCAACTTAAAGCCGAATCAATGGGAGGCCGATGAATAAGTTTTATTGCTTCGGTGAGNCTCTGNAGCCCAAGTTGATGTGTTAGATNTGGTGGCAGGTAATCNTGNACCTGNCCAGAATCCTCTAGAATNTNTAACGCCTGCCGCGCCACATTTCGTAATCTACCTTGTTGTAATCCCTCNGTAGTTGGGTAGTTAGGAGTGAGGGAATCNGCAACCGGTTCATTTTCGGGNTCTTCCAGAATCCGATATTCCGGATGGTACATTTCCAGGCCAGATCTACCNCGNCTTACTTCTCCGAAACAGCGAACTTGTTTGCCTGTCCGNAGCNNCTCCTTCTGTGCCGCGCTGAAATGGAAAAAGCGCAAGTTGATAAACCCTGTGTTATCTCGNATCACACAGTGCAGGCTGCGACGTCGGCCAAACTGGATAGTGCTATTGACTATCTCTCCCTGCAGTTGGACCTGATCGCCGATCTTAACCTTTCCTATCAAACTAATCTTTGTTCGATCTTCGTATCGTAGCGGCACATGGAACAGCAGGTCTTGGACATTATAGATGCCTAGCTGGTTAAACTTTTTTTCAAGCGCAGGCCCAACACCTTTTAGCCGGGTAAGGGGAATCTGGTCGATTGGTTCGCTGTGCATTACTAATTTAATCCTGAAATGTCAGGATAGCACTTACGCTTGCTTTACGATAAATCTAGTGGGAACCGCTGAGTAATCGCTAAGCTGCAACAATAGCGTCTACTTCTATCATTGCCTGTTTTGGAAGCGCACTNACCTGAATCGTGGCCCGGGCAGGGTAAGGCTCAGAAAAATGTTCCGCCATGACGCTGTTTACCTGTGTGAAATTATTGAGATCGGTCAGATAAATTGTCAGNTTGACAGCATTCTGTAAGTGAGTGTCTGCAGCCTCGGCAATTGCTGACAAATTACGGAAGACCTGTCTGGTTTGTTCTTCAATACCTCCGTCAACCAGCGTCTGGGTCTCTGGGTCCAGTGGTATCTGACCGGAAAAAAACACGAGCGCACCGGACTTGATAGCCTGGGAATACGGGCCAATAGCAGCTGGGGCAGCATCGGTATGTATGGATCCGATGTTAGACATGACGCTCTTTGTTAAGCTCCAATAGAGCTCTTAATAACTTTCCGTACTCGGCGGCTCTTCACTCGAGTGACACTGGTTACCGCTTTGATTAGGCGCACTCGTTTCATGACATGGGCCAGATGCACGCGGTTGCGCACATTGAGAGACAGATTCACAATGATGAAGCGGGCATCCCGCTCTACCGTGCTAATCTTCTCTATGTTGGCCTCTGCACCGGTAATGGTAGTGGCGAGTGTGGCGATGATGCCTCGCAGGTTCTCCAGTTCTACCCGCAGCTCGACCGAAAACTCGCCTTCCACATTCGGGTCCCAACTAACGGCCACACATTTTTCCAGATTGTCCCGGATTTCGGTGATATTGTTGCAATCATCGGTGTGAATTACCATGCCACGACCAGAACTGATATGACCAACGATCGGATCACCAGGAATTGGATGACAGCACTTGGCATAATTCATTACCATGCCTTCCGAGCCCCGAATGGCTAGGGATTCCTGCTGCTCTGGTTTGCTCCCATTCTCGAGCAACGCAATGTCGCTATGTTTTGTTAGTCTTTGGGCAATCAAGTAGGACATACGATTGCCGAGTCCGATTTCCTCAAGCAACTGGTCCAGCGAATTAAGGCTTGTTTGATTTAGCACGGTGTTGATATTTTCTTTGGCGACCGAGGCAAGGTCGCTACCAAAATTTGCTAGTGCCTTGTTAAGAAGCCTACGACCTAGAGCAACCGATTCTGAGTATTTCTGGTTCTTGAGATGGTGGCGGATATTGCTGCGAGCTTTACCGGTGATCACAAAGCTTAACCATGCTGGGTTGGGCTGGGTGCCCGGTGCAGTGATTATTTCAACTGTTTGACCGCTCTGCAGAGGTTCACTTAGAGGCGCTAGCCTGCGTGAGATACGGCAGGCCACACATGAGCTACCCACATCGGTGTGAATCGCGTAAGCAAAATCCACAGCAGTCGAGCCAGCCGGAAGCTCGAAGATCNTTCCCTTNGGCGTAAACACATAGATNTCGTCCGGGAATAAATCTATTTTCACATTCTCTATAAACTCCAATGAATTCCCTGCGTGTTTCTGAATNTCTAACAGNCCATTGACCCATTCGCGGGCACGAATGTGGGCGTTGCTGGGCAGATCGTCACTAGACTTATAGAGCCAGTGTGAGGCGATGCCNTTNTTGGCCATTGCTTCCATCTCTTCGGTGCGAATTTGAATTTCAATAGGCACGCCGTGCATNCCAAACAGAGTNGTATGCAGGGACTGATAACCATTCGCCTTGGGGATAGCGATATAGTCTTTGAAACGGCCGGGGACCGGCTTATAGAGGCTATGCACCGCACCAAGCACCCGATAACAAGCATCGACACTATNGACGACGATACGAAACGCGTAAACATCCATNATNTCGGAGAAAGATTTATGCTTGCTGCGCATCTTCTCATAGATGGAATAAAGGTGTTTCTCGCGACCAATGGTTCTGCCTGGAAGGCCTTCGCGCTCGAGGCAGGCCTCCAGGGAGGTCTGAATCTGCAGTACGATTTCCTTACGGTTGCCACGAACACGTTTCACAGCGGCGCTGATTCGTCTTGCCCTCATTGGGTAAAGGGCGGTAAAACACAACTCCTCAAATTCCACGCGCACATTGTTCATACCAAGCCGATTAGCAATTGGGGCATAGATGTCCAGCGTCTCCCGTCCGATGCGACGACGTTTGTCCGAGGTAAGGACCTCTAGCGTGCGCATATTGTGCAGGCGGTCGGCGATCTTCACNAGGATAACNCGAAGGTCTTTCGCCATNGCCATGGCCATTTTCTGGAAGTTTTCGGCCTGTGCTTCCGCNTGGCTGCTAAATGTGATTTTGTTGAGCTTGCTGACTCCGTCCACCAGNTCAGCAACAGTGTTCCCGAACTGGGATTTGATCGCNGTCTTTGTAACACCCGTATCTTCAATTACATCGTGCAACATGGCAGCCATTAGGCTTTGATGGTCCATGTGCATTTCGCTAAGAATGGAGGCAACTGCTAAAGGGTGGGTGACATAGGCATCACCGGTATGGCGAAACTGCCCTTCATGAGCCTGTTCTGCGTAATAATAGGCGCGCCTGACATTATTAATCTGATCTTTNCCTAGGTAACTGGAAAGATCGTCGGCGAGAGAGTCTATAGTGTCCGGTGTGGCTATTTGCAAGAAACTACCCCTTAAGACTTACTCTTCTGCGGGAGGCTTTTCTTCCTGCGCCGCTGTTTCCGNAGGAGTTTCCTCTATAGCATTAAACCCCTCTTCTAGCTCTACGCTTGGTTTGTCCACCAAGATTTCGGCAGTCACCAGGTCGTCGGCGATTTCACGAAGCGCTATAACCGTGGGCTTATCATTGTCGATAGACACCATTGGGTCCTTGCCTTCGATTTGTAGCTGGCGAGCGCGTTTGCTCGAGACCATCACNAACTCGAAGCGGTTATCTACTTTGTCNAAACAATCTTCTACAGTAATTCGTGCCATTTTATTGCCTAAAACCTTATCGCTTAGCGCGTTCTGTCAAATTGTCGTCGTTGCCTTGGGTAGGCAGGATTGGCGTTACAGCCCGCTTTTCCATTGTTTTTTTGGCTTGACGGTTGAGGATCGGGGATTTTACTGAATTCCCGCGGAAATTGCATATTTTTTGGGAGACTATTTCGNCCTATTTGAGCACNAAATCGTTGGATTTCAATCCTTGGTCAGGCTGTCTAGGAGTGGTGCTAGGGTTTTCTCTTGATTTGCGACGGTCAGGCGCTTGGAATGAATGATGGCTTGGATATCACTTAGCGCCGTCTTGAACTTATCATTAACCACGATGTAGTCGGCCTCGGCGACATGTTCGAGAACGCTGCGGGCCTGTTGCATGCGGCTTTCTATTGTTGTCCGATTNTCTTGAGCGCGTTCGGTGAGTCGCTCGGTAAGTGCTTGAATGGAGGGGGGGAGGATAAATATGAAACATGCCTCGGGCTTGACGTTACGCACTTGTGCAGCGCCATGCCAATCGATTTCCAGAATNACATCGTATCCTTCGTCCAATTGTTTGTTTACCGAGCGCTGAGAAGTGCCGTAGTGATGCCCATAGACTTCAGCGTTTTCCAGAAATTCTCCAGCGGAAAGCATGCNCATGAATTCCTTTTCATCGATAAAGTGATAATTGATACCATTTTNCTCGCGGAGACGTCCTGGCCGTGTTGTATGAGATACCGAGACCCGCAGATTGTCATCGNCTTTTAACAGCGCGTTAACTAGAGTTGTTTTACCTGCACCTGAGGGAGCGGTGATTATGATTAATTTTCCCTTCGGCATTTTGTGGTTCCTTAAATCTGTTCACTCAACGTTTTGGATCTGTTCGCGCATCTGTTCTACCAGCACTTTTAGTTCCACGGCGCCTAGGGTTGTTTCCACAACAATAGATTTTGAAGACAGGGTGTTCGCTTCCCGGTTTAATTCTTGCATTAGGAAGTCCAACCGACGTCCTTTTTGCCCCTTTATCTCAAATACTCTTTCAACCTCTTTGAGATGAGAATCAATTCGATCTAGCTCTTCATCAATATCAGCTTTCTGTGCGAATACCACTATTTCTTGTTCAAGCCTAGCGGGATCCAACTCCACTTTCAGTTCTGCCAGCTTATCTTCCAAGGACTTTCTTTGCCTATCGAGTATATATGGCATTCTTTCCCGCACACTCGCAACAATCTCTCGGATAGCGGTGATACGCTGAAAGAGTGCTTGCTTTAGAGATTCCCCTTCACGCTTCCGACTCTCAATAAGTCCCTCGAGAGCGGCTTCAAATAACTGAACTGCTTCTGATCCCAGTGCTTCGACATCAATCTGCTGGCCCGTAATGACCCCTGGCCAGCGAAGCACTTCCATGCTACTAAGTTGCGATGTGCTACCAATCAGGCTCTGTATCTCAGAATTTGCCTGTGTAACTTTCTGAACAAGTTCTTTGTTTACCTGCAAACCTAAGGAAATAGATTCTGTTGCCTGAAACCGTAGTCGGCACTCAACCTTACCGCGTTGAAGTTGTTTTCTGACAATTTCGCGAATCGAGTTTTCCAAACCACTAAAGGCTTCGGGGAGCTTTATACTAGTTTCGAGGTAGCGGTGGTTAACGGATCGGATTTCCCATGTCAGAGAGCCCCAAGCCTTTTCCAACTGCTGCCTTGAAAAGGCAGTCATACTTAACATCATGACAGCAAACTTTGTGCAATAGAGGCGCCATTCTATCGCAAGTAGCACAAGGACATCGAGCAAACTTGGCGTTTACCCTCGCACTACAAGAGAATTTCGAGGATAATTTGCAGCACTTTCTAAGACCTAAACTCGTTTAACTTACATATTTCGAATGACAGAAAAAACTCGATCAAGTAACCGTAAACCCGATGAATTACGCGCGATTCGATTAACCCGGCATTACACCATGCATGCTGAAGGGTCTGTATTGGTTGAATTTGGTGACACAAAAGTGCTTTGTAATGCGACAGTAGAAGATTCAGTGCCTCGTTTTCTTAAGGGCACTGGTAAGGGTTGGATAACTGCTGAGTACGGCATGCTGCCGCGCTCCACAGGGAGTCGAATGGACCGTGAAGCTGCGAAAGGAAGGCAGTCCGGCAGAAGCCTTGAGATTCAGCGGTTGATCGGCCGCTCGTTGAGGGCAGCCGTAAACCTTGAACAGCTCGGCGAGCACACCATTAAAGTGGACTGTGATGTTGTTCAAGCTGACGGTGGCACCCGAACTGCATCCATCACTGGCGGCTGTGTAGCTCTAATTGATGCGATTTCCTATATGCTGGAAAAGGATATGATACAGGTGAATCCATTGAAAGAAATTGTTGCTTCAGTGTCGGTAGGTATTTATCGGGGACGCACTATACTGGATATGGATTACGAAGAGGACTCCGGAGCAGAAACAGATATGAATATTGTAATGACAGCTTCTGGGGGGTTTATCGAGGTTCAAGGTACGGGTGAAGGAAAGGATTTTAGCCATTCCCAATTACTAGAGATGGTTGCATTTGCAGAAAATGGTATTAAGCAATTAATTGAAGCACAACAGAAATCCTTGGCCTAAAACTGTACGCGAAATTCAAAGAAAGATAATTAGGGATGAGGATCTGAAAGCTAGCCGGTGGAGAAGAATGTAGAATAATGCAGTCATTTCAAGAAGACTTTCTAAATTTTGTCATTGAGCATGACATTCTTCGTTTTGGGCAATTCACACTCAAGTCTGGCCGTCAAAGCCCTTACTTTTTTAATGCTGGGTTGTTCAATTCTGGGGAAAAGCTATCGTTTCTTGCCCAGAGCTATGCAGCGGCGATTGTCCACTCGGGGCAGGAATTTGATGTTTTGTTTGGCCCGGCCTACAAAGGTATTCCCCTTGTGTCTGCGACGGCCATGGTTCTAGCTAGTAATTACGGTATAAATAAGCCTTTCTGTTTTAATCGAAAGGAAACCAAGGACCATGGTGAGCACGGGTTAATTGTCGGTGCCGAGCTTACCGGCAATGTCATGATAATTGACGATGTTATTACTGCCGGGACAGCGATTCAGGAGGTGTCTGATATTATTGTTGCTAACGGAGCAATTCTAGTTGGCATCACAGTGGCAATGGATCGGCAAGAAAGGGGCACGGGATCGCTCTCGGCGATTCACGAAATTGAGCAGAACCACCAAATAAAGGTCACTAGTATCATAGATCTACAAGATATAGTTGACCATCTCCAAAAAGGTAAGGGCAACGAGAGACGGCAGCAAGTTGACGCTGTGCTCGCTTATCGCAAGGAATACGGGATTTAGACATTATCCCTGAATGAGGCCGTCCAACTAACTGTCTAAGGTGGTTATGGGTGCAGTATAGGGGGCCAGCAAGTTTCTGCTAAGGAATTCCCATTGCGTATCCCAATTCTCCAGCGGGGATTTTTTAAACTCGCTTCTCACAAACTGAGCCAATCTTCCCTCACATGTAGCCAACAGCAAATTGGCTAATGCCGTTGGGGATACGCCCGGTTTCAAATTTTCCCGAATCTGTGCTTCCCGCAATACTTGTTTGAGTTGCGACTCCACCCGGTTAAGTAACTGAGCTATGCGAGCCCGCAGACGCTCGGTCTCGCCGGCAAGAGCGTCTCCGGTGAGTAACCGTGTCATGCCTGGGTTCTTATCTGAAAAATTCAGCAACAGCGTAAGTATATTGTGGCATCTTGTTTCAGCACTGGACTCGTCATCTAAAATACGAGATATACGAAGAAACAAGGTTTCTTCGATAAATTTTATCAGGCCTTCGAACATCCGAGCCTTGCTGGGGAAATGGCGATATAGTGCGGCTTCTGATACTCCGACTTCTTCTGCCAATGCCGCAGTGGTGATTCTCTCTCCGGGCGCGGTTTCCAGCATGCGAGCCAAGGCTTGGAGGATTTGGTCTTTGCGTGACACCTTATTGTTATCCATGATTCGCTTATCCGATCGTTCTAAAATTGTAGATCAGTGGTTTTGTCATTGATTTAGCCCGCTCCTTGTAATCAAGGTTCCTACGCCTTCGTCGGTGAATATTTCCAAAAGCACTGCGTGCTCTACTCTACCGTCGATTATGTGGGCGCTATGAACTCCGCCTTTCACGGCCTCTAGCGCGCACTCGATCTTCGGTAACATCCCTCCTCGAATTGTTTTATCGGCGATTAGTTTAGCAACCTGTTTGATACTGAGACCAGTCAGAACCGTGCCCTTCCCCCCTTGTACTCCGGCTACATTGGTAAGCAAAATGAGTTTCTCTGCACGTAAAACCTTGGCAATCTCTCCAGCT
The DNA here is from genome assembly GCA_002694855.1 of Gammaproteobacteria bacterium. Taxonomy (GTDB): domain Bacteria; phylum Pseudomonadota; class Gammaproteobacteria; order Pseudomonadales; family Pseudohongiellaceae; genus UBA9145. Next base: position 58,618 of record NZNL01000075.1, on the reverse strand, counting down.
ACCGAATCGGCGTTGATGTTATAGCTGGCCCCTTTTTCATCGGTGCCAATTGGGGCGATTACCGGGATGAAATCGCTATCCTTCATGACTTCCAGCACCTTTGTGTCAATGCTAACTACCTTGCCAACCTGACCGATATCAACAACCTCGTCATCACCCTCATTAGGTTTGATTCGCAGCTTTTTAGCCTTTATGAGGTTGCCATCCTTACCAGTTATGCCAACAGCTTTACCGTGATTTTTGTTAAGAAGGCCTACGATTTCCTTATTAACCAATCCACCGAGAACCATTTCAACAACGTCCATCGTTTTGCTATCAGTGACTCGTAGTCCGTTAACGAAATTGGATTCAATATTTAGCTGATCTAGAACATTGGCAATTTGGGGCCCACCACCATGCACCACGATGGGATTTATGCCAACCAGTTTCATTAGCACGATGTCGCGAGCAAAACTTTGCTTGAGCTTTTCATCCGTCATGGCGTTGCCGCCGTACTTAACGACCACCGTGCGGCCAGTGAACTTCTGAATATAGGGAAGAGACTCAGTGAGTACTTCAGCGATATTCTTTGCGCTATCGATTGTAAGTGACATGGGTTTTAATCCGATGGGCTTAAATCTAAGTGTTTATTCAATTTACGAATTAAGACTTTAAACGGATCCTTGATGGTTTTAACTGCAGCCATAATCGAGTCAAGACGCTGTATCTAACTGGGCAGCGACGAGCTGAAGCATCTTTCGGGCAACAACATTCTTGTTTGATTCGGGCAATTCCTGTTCTTGGTCCTTGCTAATCGCTGTAACAGCGATTGTTTCACTATCAACACTTTCGCTCACATTGTTGGCGAACAACAGATCTAGGTTCTTCTGCTTCAGCTTCTTCCTCCCATTTTCTAATATGTCCGTAGTTTCAGCGGCGAACCCCACAACAAGGGGGCGGTGTTCCAGTTTTGCTACCTCGCTAATGACGTCAGGATTTCTTACTAAGGTAAGTTGCAGCTCTTTGTCTTTTTTCTTGATCTTTTGTGGAGCTATTTCTCTAGGGCGATAGTCCGCTACAGCGGCAACACTAATGAAGACGTCAGCATTGTCGATGTTGGCGAGCGTCGCGTCCAGCATCTCGCTCGCGGTGACAACATCGATGCGTCGCACGCGATCGGGTGTCACAATGTTTACGGGGCCGCTAATCAGGATTACTTGGGCACCAAAGCCAACGGCTTCCTCAGCCAGGGCATACGCCATTTTCCCTGAACTGCGATTACTAATAAACCGAATTGGATCAAGCGCTTCCTGGGTTGGCCCGCCGGTTATAATAAACTTTTTACCTGCCAGAAAACCCGCTTTAAATAAGCCGGCGCAGAGGTTGATAAGTTCGACTGGTTCCAGCATGCGTCCGAGACCGACATCACCGCAGGCTTGGTCGCCTTCTCCTGGACCAAAGATATAAAATTGTCGCTCTTTTAGTGCTTGCAGGTTAGCTTGGGTACCGTCATCGGCCCACATGGCTTGGTTCATTGCCGGTGCAATTGCAATAGGCGCGGAGGTGGCCAATACCAAAGTGCTGAGAATGTTATCTGCGTGGCCATGGACTATCCGAGCAATAAAATCAGCTGTTGCTGGAGCGATCATGACCAAGTCTGCCCAGCGTGCAAGCTCGATGTGGCCCATAGCTGCCTCTGCTTCAGTATCCAGTAGATCAAGATGTACGCGATTACCGGAAAGAGCTTGCATAGTGAGAGGAGTTATAAACTCGACTGCCGACTTAGTCATGGCAACCCGCACCTCGGCACCTGCCTTTGCAAGGAGCCGTGTAAGTTCAGCACACTTATACGCAGCAATTCCGCCGGTAATGCCCAAGATAACGCGTTTGTTAGTGAGGCTTAACATGGGAACCATTGTGAAATCTAGCACCCTAATCAGGGAGCGCTAGACTAGCAGGTCGCTCTGTCCGACGCAATTTGGGCTGCGGCTAAGGTAAATGTCAATGTTTGGGGTATGCTTAGCCATTAATTATGAATACATGAATTTGCCGTTACGATACTGATTTCCTGCCGATGCGTTAGCGGTCTTTGGAAAAAGAACTTGATGTTGGCTTCAAGCATTGGCCCGAAGCGCAGTTCCCGCTGGCTGTAATGTACAATCGTACTTGCACTCAGATTGATGCAAATATATGCGACTTCCTCCGATCTTCCTGCAGACGCCAGCGATAGAGCCCTAGAAAGGCTGAATCCCTTGCCATTGAAGGGGTGTTCTGGTATAAAACGCGATCTTTTTACCCTCGGGAGTTGACGGATAAGTCAATACTCTTGAGAGGTTGCATATTGCTTTAGGTTACGATCCTTTTTGCAGGATCAAGAGGCAGAAAGATGTCCAGGCTTTGTATGGTAACAGGCAAAAAACCGGCCGCAGGTAACAACGTTTCGCACGCCAACAATAAGACCAAGCGACGATTCTCGCCCAATATTCAAAATCATCGCTTCTGGGTGGAGTCTGAGAAGCGTTTTGTAAAGCTTCGTGTTTCCACCAAGGGTATGCGTATTATCGATAAACTTGGAATAGACACGGTGTTGGCTGATATACGTGCAAAGGGTGCGCGTGTTTAGGCTCTGAAAATGGGGCAGGCACTACAGGTGTACAAACATGAGAGAAAAAATCAAATTAGTATCAAGCGCTGGAACTGGTCACTACTACACCACTGACAAAAACAAACGCACTACGCCAGACAAGTTAGAGATCAAGAAGTTTGATCCAGTGGTACGTAAACATGTGCCCTACAAAGAATCCAAGATCAAGTAGAATTGCTGATCACGTTTAACTAAAATACCGCCATTGTTATTGGCCTTCTGTTAGGTTTACAAGTAATTACTTAGCCCGGCTCAATTGTTTCGCAAGTCTTTCTGTTTTTAGCTGTAGCTCTGGATCTTCTTCGAATTCGATCTTCAGTTTACCAACCGTCGTTGAAACTGTGCCGTATCGTTTTAGCCTGAACAGCTTAGCTATTGACTGCAGAGTCACAGCAGAAAGCTCCTGGCATAAATACATGGCAACCCATCGTGGTACGTTTTTTGATCCAGGGCCTCGGGCTGCTTTGTATATACTCGCTTCTGTTACTTTGAACCGTTTTGCAACAGCGGATACAGTTTTTTTGCAGGATGGGCGCCACTTGGCGTTGGCACCACGGGACAGACCTCGCACCGAAGTAGCCGAGCGCTTTCTTTGTGCCGCCTTGAGAAATTTTTTGTCTCCCATGATGGACGGCAGATTTTTTTTGCCATAGAAATGAGAAAATTCGCCATCCACTCCCAGTGCAATATACTTCCTGTAAGCAGAGGGACGCTTTGCTACAGCAACGCGAAGTTGTCGAAGGGTATCGTCGCGATTGAACCAGACCGGAGGGTTAGTACTCCCGCGCGTAAAGTAGGTGTAGCTGATATAAGGATAGGTGTTCCGCTCTGAAACCTTGACTTTGGAGTTAATATAACGAGAGAGTGGAAGCAAGTACTTATCAGCTTGTATAAGCACAGCCTTGTATCGACCCCTAAACAGGGAACCTGCCATGTTCTTCATAGATTGATACTGTTGCGTATAAAGGCCGTCGACCTGGCGCATGAATCTGCTTAGATTACCCTCGGGGGTTTTAACTACCAGATGGTACTGATCACGCAACAAGCAGTAAGCATGTACCTCAACATTCAACCGTGAACAAGTTTCCCCCAAAGCTTCTAGGAAGATTTCAAAATACTTTGGAGAAGGAAATACGCGTTGGTTGCCCAAACCATAATTGGACACGTGATAAGTTGCGTCGGGGTATTCTATTCGAAGAGGTCTCGCCATTTTTAATTCTCTGGTTTTGTTCGTGGATATAACTAGAGCTGACCCTATATGGATCTAGCCCTATAGGTATCGTAATTAAACATGCCCGTCAACAGAATTAGTATTGATGTAATACAAATCATTTAAAGCTAAAAATTAAACCAAAAAAAATAATTCTGTGTCACTGCAATAGCACTATTTAAATATGTAAATTAATGCGAGGCTTGACCCCTTTTAAAAATATGGTGCGCTTTATCGGCGATAAGCAGTAACAATCACTCTCTTTGGGGCAGGTAATCCTTCGATAGTTTTATTTTCGTCGTATAAGTCCAATGCTTCTCTTAAAGATTCAAAGGGCATCCAACCCGTACTTCTTTGTTCTTCAATAGTCGTTACTGATTCGTCAATTACTTCAATGTCAACATAGCCAGAATGGTCAAGCCAGCTGAGTAAAGTAGAAATGCTTGGAATGAACCAGATCTTCGGCATTCGTGCGTAATTGTCTACAGGCATCAACCCATTTCCAGCTTCCTCGTCAACATAGAGCGTTTCCAGGATCAGTTGCCCGCCAGGTCTCAAGCATTGACGTAACTGGGAAAGGTGAGCATAGGGCAACCGTGAATGATAAAGTACGCCCATTGAAAACACGTTATCGAATTCTTCCAAGGGAAGAGGTAATTGCTGTAGCTGTGCTGGTATAACGAATATGGGAAGTTCTGGCACAAAATGTTTCAGTGCCCAAAATTGTGCCACGTAGGGGATATGGCGGTCTATTCCGATAACCAGCTTAGCACCGGCTTCGAGCATGCGGAAACCAAAGTACCCGTTGCTGCTACCAACATCGAGTACAGTGCGGTCTTTTAGAGAACCGATACTGTCCTGCAAACGATTCCATTTAAGATTAGATCGCCATTCGCTGTTAATACTGATGCCGAATACACTAAATGGCCCTTTGCGCCAAGGGATAAATTCGCGAAGCTGTTCATCGAGTAGAGACAGCGTGTCGCTATCGCAGTCAGTAGATGTCCCCAATCTCACTGTATGGCTAAGCTCAATGTTTGAGGGACAAATCGCTGGTAGTTTGGCGAGCCGCTCTCGCCACCTCCTAAAATCTCCATGTTTAATGCCATCTAAATAAGAATCGGATAACAGTGGAGTCAACGGCTCGAGACTAGTGCGAGCGATCAACAGTCGAAGCGGCGAAAAATTCACTTTATAGGCTTATTTAAATACAACCATAGAAGCGAAATTGAAACACTGAAACCAGACATCGAACGAATTAAAGCCTGCCTGTGTAAGCCTGCTCCGATGAGTATCGATAGTCTCCGGTATCAGCACGTTTTCGAGTGCGCTTCGTTTCTGGCTGATTTCTAGTTTGCTGTATCCCCTGTTTCCTTTAAAGCCATGATGCATATCTGTAAACAAGGAGTTAAGTTTGTCATCGGGAAACCTTATTTTTTCTGAGACAATGAGAATGCCTCCCGGATTCATACCAGCAAAGATCTTCTCAATCAAGCGCTGCCGATCCGATAACTGGACAAATTGTAAAGTAAAATTCAATACAACTACTGAAGCATTGAAGATTTCGGCATTCAGTATGTCCTCACAACGGCATTCGATGAGTGCCATCGTCGTTCCTAGTGAAGCCTTTTTCTTCTCCATTCTGTCAATCATAGCCGAGGATTTATCTATCGCTACAATTGAGCACGGAATGTTTGGAAGTTGGCGGGTGATAGCAAAAGTGGCACCCCCCAAGCTGCAGCCTAGATCGTATATTTTAGAATTTTCTTGGATGTAGTTTTCGGCCAGTATTGCAATCATGTCTAAAATCGTAGTGTAACCAGGCACCGATCGACTGATCATGTCTTCGAAAACTTCGGCGACTTCTTTATCGAACTCGAAGTCGCCAGGGAGGATCTGTTCTGCGAATAATCGATCTTTTTTGCGAGTAGGGGTGCTCATAAAAACTTTTCCGATGCGCCATAATGATGCCGCAATATTTTAAGTTGGAGTAAAAAAGAAAAAACCTACAAAATATTGCGAATCGAAGAGTATTAACTTATTTTACTGATGCTTGGAATCTATAACCATCTGCGTATTATCCGGTAATCTATGCCACTTTCAAACGCCAGCGCCTCGCGGCTACTGGTCGAAAATATGTCGCTGTTGAAAAACCTGAGTTTCGATAATGGTGTGCTGGATTTGGCCTGTGGGTCCGGAAGGAACGGATTGCTGCTTGCACGTGATAATATCCACGTCACTTTTGCAGATTGTGATAGGGGAAAGCTGGGACTGTTGGACGGTGAACTTCGAGACCAGGGACTCGAAGGAGTCTGCTGGCAGGTCGACCTCGAAACTACCAGCAGTGACCCGCTGTCGCATAAATGGTTTGACTTAGTACTGGTTTTTAACTATCTCCATCGACCGCTGATGGCGTCGATCCGCGAAGTGGTGAGACCAGGCGGGCTGATCGTTTACGAGACATTTACGGTACATCAGCCCCAGTTTGGTAAACCTACGAATCCAGATTATCTGCTAAGACCCGGAGAGTTATTGGAGTCTTTCGGTGAATGGGAGGTTGAACACTACTTTGAGGGTGAAANACAATCCGGCAGCAAAAAGAATAGATGCGCAAAGGCGAGCCTCATAGCTAGGAAGCCCAAGCAGGCATTGAGATAGCCAGTACAGNGGCNTATGAAAAAATCAAAAATTGTTCCATTGAATNTTGGGGCCACAAGTCAGCAATCGCANCAGTTCTTTGGCTGCGAAGTACTNAGAAGCAATCGCAAGACGCTGGCTCTNTTNATCTCCCATAGGAAGGTGGTGGTCAGGTGCCCCCATCGTGCTCCNATAAAAGAAGTGCAAGACTTCGTCAATAGAAACCAGAAATGGATCCAGGCACGGCTAGAAGAAGAGTNGAAAAAAAACAAGGAAANNTTAAGAATCGAAAANAATGGCAGAATCTTTTACCGCGCACGGGAGCTGACCATAGNGTATAAGGAAGGCCGGAAGCAGCGCATTTTGATCAATNGAGATCGGTTTATCATCCAGGGGCATAAGCTCNATGTCACCANGGCTACCNTGCAGTTAGAAGATNACCTTATCGACAANGCGAGTGAGNACATCATNCCCAGGGCNCATGGGCTGGCTAGATACTTGGGTGTAGATCGAAAGATTAAGGAAATCAAGCTCAGGAAGACTAAGTCGAAATGGGGACATTGCACTTCCACCGGAGTTATCCAGTACAACTGGTTAATTATGCTGGCACCCTATAGCATCATCGACTACATGATCACACATGAAATCTGCCACCTGATACATATGGATCACTCTAAACAATACTGGGATTTGGTGGCATCGATATGTCCGAACTATGAGTACTACATTGAGTGGCTTAAAGAGCAAGAACATCGCTTCTGGTTCTAAGAAACTGACTTCTTGAACAATAAATCCCACACTCCATGTCCAAGTTTTTTTCCGCGCTGCTCAAACTTTGTTGTAGGGCGCTTTGGGTGCTCCCAGTAATTGCTGGAACCATTTTCGTTTACTAGTCCTTCAGCCTGTTCCAGTAATTCTAGCATCTGTTGAGCGTAGGGTTCCCAGTCGGTCGCTAGGTGCAAAANCCCACCAGGTTTGATTTTCTCTGTTAANAGGGAAATGAAATCTGGTTGGACCAACCTGCGTTTTTGGTGCCGTTTTTTGGTCCAAGGATCAGGGAAAAGTATAAGTATTTTGTCAATGGAGTTTGACTCAAAGCAATTAGTCATTGCCTCTTTCGCGTCTTGGTAGATTATCCAGAGATTCCTGAGCTTGTTTTCTGCAATGTTGTGTAACAGCTTGCCGATGCCTGGTCGGTGTACTTCAATCCCGATGAATATCTTTGTGGGTTCATCACCGGCCATCTCCAGAAGGGAGTCCCCCATGCCAAACCCTATTTCGACGATAAGCTCTGCTTTTTCAGAAAGCATTGGCCAGACGGGTTGGGATAGAGATTGGTTATTGACAACATATCGGTCCCAGTGCTGATCGATTGCTTTACGTTGAGAGTTCGTTAGTCTGCCAGATCTGATGACAAAGCTGCGAATTGGTCTGTGGCTTGTGGGATTTTTTGTAAACACCGAGAGACTNCTTTTCTAGGAGGGCCAGCCGGGTTATTAACCGCAATTTAAAAAAAGGTGCCNTCNATNGGCGAAGATGCGCTTGCGTAGAGCCGTCGCGGGATTCTTCCGGCNAGAAAAGCCTCCCTNCCTGACTCAACCGCTTTCTTCATNGCCGAAGCCATCAGGACAGGGTTCTTTGCTTCCGCTATTGCTGTATTCATAAGCACNCCGTCACAACCGAGCTCCATAGCGGTGCTGGCATCTGATGCGGTTCCTACTCCCGCGTCTACGATAATAGGCACTTTAGCATTTTCCAGGATTAACCGTATATTGTAGGGGTTCTGGATACCTAGGCCAGACCCAATTGGTGCGCCCAGTGGCATTACGGCAAGACAGCCAGCTTCTTCNAACNGCTTGGCCACCAGCGGNTCGTCACTGGTGTACACCATTACGTCAAANCCGTCTTTAACTAACTTTTCGGCAGCTANGAGGGTTTCACTGATATTGGGGTAAAGTGTTTTTTGATCGCCAAGCACTTCAAGTTTTACCAGCTTGTGCCCGTCTAATAGTTCTCTAGCCATACGACAGGTGCGAACAGCATCCTCAGCGGTATAGCAGCCTGCAGTATTGGGAAGGATTGTGTACTTCTCAGGTGAGACGACATCCAATAGGCTGGGCTCGTCACTGTTCTGACCTAAGTTAACACGCCGAATTGCCACAGTGATTATTTGAGCGCCACTCGTTTCGAGGGCAACTAGGTTTTCTTGGAAATTTTTGTATTTCCCACTACCGATGATTAGCCGTGAATTATAGGTTTTACCCGCGAAATAAAATGGTTTATCAATTACATTATTCATGGTTTCGGATCATCTTGCTAACAGGGCGGTGGTGGTTAGCCGCCGCCGATTGCCTGCACAATTTCAATTTTGTCTCCACTGTTAAGCTGTTGTTGATAAAATTGACTCTTGGGTACGATCTCGCCATTGAGCTCAATTGCAATGCGCCCTTTAGCAATTTTTAACCATTCTAACAATTGTTGGAGATTGGTATTGGTGTCGAGTTCATGGCAGGNGCCATTTACNATGATGTGCATNGTGCTCTCTCAAATATTTTTTCTAAAGACGTCGCCAGGTTTTACCGATCGCAAACCAAAACAAAACTCCCCATCCCGCTAGGAACAAGCCCCCCCCTATTGGCGCAGTTGTACCAAACCAGCTTATCTCGCTTAGGCTAAATATATAAAGGCTCCCTGAAAAAAACAGTATACCAAGCACGAACAGGCAAGCACTTAAACTCANTAGTTTTTCGTTGGGATAATGTANTGAAAGTAATGCCGTTCCAAACAGGGCCAATGCGTGATACATGTGGTACTCGACAGCGGTGTTATAGGTGTTCAGTAAGCTCGGAGCTATAAGGCTTTCTAGGCTGTGGGCACCGAATGCCCCGAGGGCGACTNCAAGGAAGCCGTTGGCGCTGGCAATAGCGATTAANTGTTTTGTCATAGCTGCTGCATTGTGGAGCGGAAAGTTCGGGGATTCAAGTTCAGACTTGTCGGGGCAGAGGCAAAAAAAAGCCGCGATAAATTCGCGGCCGCCTTAGCTAATCCCTAATACTCATTGGGCTTTCATGTGAGCCTTGATTTTGTTCATGGCATTTTTTTCCAGTTGACGAATTCGTTCCGCTGAAATGCTGTATTTATCGGCTAGATTATGTAACGTCGCCTTGTCTTCACTTAACCAGCGACTTTGGAGAATATCTTTGCTGCGGTCATCTAGCTCGTTCATTGCTAGATTCAAGCTGGCATTGGTGACTTCCTCCCACTCCGTTTCCTCGAGGTTATGTGCCAAGTCGGAGCTCTGATCTTCGAGGTAGTAAGCGGGCGCTCTATAAATGGCATCGTCATCACTGTTAGCTTCGGCGTCAAATGGTGCATCATAGGCACTCATACGGCCTTCCATCTGGCGAACGACTTTTTCATCAACGCCTAGATCTTTTGCGACTGCTTGAGCCTCCTCGTTGTTTAGCCAACCAAGACGCTTCTTGGAACTACGCAGGTTGAAGAATAGTTTGCGTTGAGCCTTGGTGGTGGCGATCTTGACGATGCGCCAATTACGCAAGATGTACTCATGCATCTCTGCTTTGATCCAGTGTACGGCGAAGGAGACAAGGCGCACTCCTACCTCTGGATTGAATCGTTTAACAGCTTTCATCAACCCAACATTGCCTTCCTGGATAAGGTCTGCCTGTGAAAGTCCGTAGCCAGAATAGGTTCTAGCCATATGCACCACGAAGCGCAGGTGTGCCATTACTAGTTGACGGGCTGCATCAACGTTATCTTCGTAGTAATACTGGTTNGCGAGCTCACGCTCTTGGTCGGGAGTCAACATGGCGATACCATTAACAGACGTAATGTATGCTGTTAGATCGCGACCCGGAGTTATGGGGTCGAATACTTGTAAACCCTTTCCAGTGTTCATATTTGTTCGTACCTTTTTGTCGGCTCAACCGACCGGTCACTCGAGCGGCGCATTCTAACATCCATTAGTTTTCACTGCTATCTCATGGATGTTGTCAAAGCCATTGATCTACGGGCTTTAGAGACTTAATTTCTCTAATTCAATTAGATGGGATCAATTTTTCCATTGGAAACCACAATCCTCATTACACTAATCTTGGGGCTGTTTGTCTAGTTTTCAATGGTTAGCATCATATTCTATCAGTTTTAATGAAATATTTTAATACATTGATTATTAAAGATTTATTGTTGTATTCAGCAGCGCGTTTGCTTCCTGCTTAGTTATGATGGCAGAAAGGCCAAAGGTGCTGCTGAATACTGGAAGAATCTTGACTTATTGGAAATGGGGCTACAAATTCGCACCTAACCCCGTATGTGAGCATTTACTTACATTTAGGTGCCGTTATTAAATAAGCTTTTTAAAAGGAATATAGAAATTCCTGCCTTGTTTACTAACTGAGTCGAACGTAGTCATTCCGCTTTACTCAACAAAAAGTGCTGCAACGAATTTTTGGGCTTCGAAGGGTCTGAGGTCGTCCACCTGTTCTCCTACACCGACAAACCGAATGGGAAGTCCCAACTGCTTGGCAATCGCAAATACGACGCCCCCCTTGGCGGTACCGTCCAGCTTAGTAAGGGTTATACCAGTGACTTCCGTTGAGGCATGAAAACTCTCAGCTTGGCTGAGAGCGTTTTGACCGGTAGTCGCATCCAGCACTAATAGAATTTCGTCCGGCAATCGTTCGTCTTGCTTCTTGAGCACGCGCACGATCTTCTCGAGCTCTTTCATGAGATTATCTTTAGTGTGCAATCGACCGGCGGTATCTGCAATGAGTACATCAACCTCTTTAGCTTTGGCAGATTGATAAGCATCGAAGATAACAGAAGCGCTGTCTGCTCCTGTTTCCTGTGCTACCACTGGGAGTTCATTATGGTCGCCCCATACTTGTAACTGCTCAACCGCCGCGGCTCGAAAGGNATCGCCAGCGGCTAACATGACTTTTTCCCCCTGAGACTGTAGACGTTTTGCTAACTTACCAATAGTGGTAGTTTTGCCGACACCGTTTACTCCAACCATTAAAATAACAAAAGGCTTGGAGCTACTGTTGACATGGAGTGGTACTTCACAAGGATCAAGAATCATCTGCAGCTCTACCTTAAGAGCGTGCAAAAGTTCACTTGGGGCTGAGAGCTGTTTACGATCGAGCTGTTGTTTTAACCGGGAGATAATCTGGTCGCTTGCTTCGATTCCTACATCGGCGGAGAGCAACAGGGTTTCTATATCTTCCAAAAACTCTGCATCAATTGTCTTCTCACCGTGGACCAACGTTTCGATAGCCTCACCCAGTCTCCCCCGGGTACGACTGAGCCCAGAAATCAAACGTGAGAAAAAAATGGGCTTTTTGTCTTCAGGATTTGGGTTTTCTGATCGTGCCGAAACATTTTCTGGATTCGCCGGGGAATTTTTCGAAGTTTTCTCTTTTTTTCCAATTCTAAACATCAGAAGTACTCTGGATACGATAATCCGAACTGCCTTATCCTACCACCACACAGATAGTGGTTACATAAATACGAGATAAGCTATTAGCTGTAATTATCGGTCAGCCTTGCTAGGCTAGCAATTAGCAGGTCAAACCAATCCAAGCATAATGAAAATACACAAGACAGGTAGACAAAACTCCCTGCGAATCATCGGTGGCTCCTTTCGCAGAAGGAAGATTAACTTCCCTGATATTGAAGGCCTGAAGCCGACATCAGACAGAACTCGAGAGACGCTGTTCAATTGGTTGCAGGATTGTATTCACGCTAGTAGATGTATCGACTTATTTGCAGGAAGCGGAGCACTTGGTATCGAAGCTCTTTCCCGCGGTGCAGAGCGCGCGGTATTCATTGAAAAGAATAAGTCTGCAGCAAAAGCGATCGAACACAACCTAAAAATGTTAGGGTTAGAAAACGGCGAAGTTAGCAACTCTGAAACATTACGCTGGCTGCAAACGGCTCCGGAGGGCAAAGCGAAATTCAACATTGTCTTTATTGATCCACCATTTGTTGATGATATTTGCAGAGTATGCAATGAGCTAGCTGTCAGTAATTTTCTCCAGAAAAGTAGCAAAATTTACGTCGAGAGTGGTGTAGAGCTATTGGAAGCTGACTTGCCTGAAAATTGGATAAAATTGAAACAGAAAAAGGCCGGCAAAGTTCATTATTATTTGTTTGAAAACTGCGATGGGGGTTAAATAAATGTCAAGTGGCCCCCAAAAAGAAGAATTTGAACCTGCTTGGTGGTTGCCTGGCGGCCATAGTCAAACTCTTTATAGAAAACTCTCGCGGTTAGAAAAAATTCGGCAGGTGCGCCAACGAATAGAGCTAAGGGACGGTGATTTTATTGATGTCGACTGGGCTACAAATATTGCCCTTGTTAACAAGGCAACGGACTTGATTGTGGTGATCTTGCATGGGTTATGCGGGTGCTCAGGCTCCTCTTATGTTTTATCTCTTCAGCGATTACTTAGCGAAAATGGTGTATCAAGTGTAGCGATGAATTTTCGCGGCTGTAGTGGAGAGATGAACCGTAAAGCGCGAGCCTATCATTCGGGAATCTCAGACGACGTTGAAGAAGTATTTTCCAATTTATCTTGGTTGCACCCTGAAAAAAACTTTGCTTTTGTCGGGTATTCGCTAGGCGGAAATGTGCTGCTTAAATGGCTGGGAGAAAGTTCTGGGAATTCGAGAATAAAGAAAGCGGTTGCTGTTTCAACACCTTTTTCTTTAGCGCATTGTTCGAGAGCCATGCTACAGGGATTGGGCAGGCTGTATGGAAGATATTTTGTGAGGAAGCTTTTAGCCGACCTTAGTAATAAGAAATTGTATTTCGAGAAAGTCGATAATTTAGATCAACTAAGTGAAATAAATCAACTAGGTGAGTTGACTGGTATTTCTTCGATATGGGAATTTGATGACAAAGTTACAGCTCCATTGCATGGCTTTAAAGATGCCGAAGATTACTACAACCAGTGCAGCAGTATTGGTTTGCTAGATGCCATTGAAACTCAGACGCTGCTTGTTCAAAGCAAGAATGATCCATTAGTGCCGGCGCTCGCCATTCCTTCCAGCGAAAAACTATCACCTCACATAAATTTGAAATTGAGCAGCAAAGGAGGCCATGTTGGCTTCATATCTGGCTGGTCTGAACAATGGCTTGAGCAAAAAATCCTGCAATTTATTCAAGTCTGATGTAAAACATGGCGCGATTGTATGGGCGGGGTCAATTCGCTAAAATGCTAGATAACTAAAGGCACCCAACCCTAGGGTTACTCAATGAAAGTAGCAGTTTATCCCGGCACATTTAATCCCATTACCAATGGTCATACTGATCTTGTTGAACGCGCTGCCGGGTTATTTGACAAGATTATTGTTGCCATAGGAACCAATCGACAGAAAAACAATACGCTTTCCACTGAACAACGTGTCGGTCTTGCTGCAGAGGTGCTTGGGCATTTGACTAATGTGGAAGTGATTGCCTTTGATGGACTGTTAACTGACTTTGTAGGGCAGTGTGACGCTAATATCATTTTGCGGGGATTACGCACGGTGGCTGATTTTGAATATGAATTTCAGTTGGTTGCGATGAATCGAGTACTGGATCCCAGTATTGAAACCGTATTTCTCGCACCGGCTGAGCACTTATCATATATTTCGTCGACATTGGTCAGAGAAATTGCTTCATTCGGCGGAGACATTTCCAAATTTGTACATCCGAGTGTGGTCAAGGCCATGTCCCAAGTATGAGAGCCAAGGCCTGATACCTCTATTTCTGGCAGTTAGGACAATAAACTGTATTGCGTTGCCCAAGCCGAATTTGACTTAGAGGTCTCTGACATTTCTGGCAGGCCATGCCACCTCGACCATAGACTTGTAATGATTGTTTGAAGTAACCTGGATTTCCACTACTGTTGGTGAAGTCTCGNAACGTAGTACCGCCTACCTTTATCGATTTGCTCAAAACTTCCTTAATGCGATCAGCCAATGCTCGGTAACGTAGTCGTGAAACCTTGCCTGCGGCTCGTTTCGGGTTGATNCCTGCCATAAATAAAGCTTCGTTTGCATAAATATTACCGATGCCCACGACCACCCTGGCGTCCATGATAAAAGTTTTTACTGAGGCCACTCGTTTGCGACTGTTATGGTAAAGATATTCACCATCGAACCCGTCGCCAAGAGGCTCTGGGCCAAGCGATTGAAGTAATGGGTGTGATTCAATGGGGTTGGGTTCCCACAAAATGCACCCAAACCGGCGAGGATCGGAATAGCGCAATAATCGATCACCTTCAAAAATAATGTCTACGTGGTCATGTTTATTAGGGCTTTTATTCGTGTTTAGGATGCGGAGACTACCAGACATGCCTAGGTGGGCAAGCAATGTTCCAATGCGTGTTTTAAGCAGGAGATACTTGCCTCGACGTTCTACCTTGTCGATCACATGCCCAGGCAACTCGGCTACCAAGGAAGGAGTAACTGGCCAACGGAGGTTTGGTTGTCTTACGATCACCTTTAACACACGTCGCTTGGTAACGTGTGGCGCGATTCCTCGTCGAGTCGTTTCAACTTCAGGTAATTCTGGCACCGGCGCTTCCTGCGGAGTTCGAATGTCAATAGGTGTGTTTATGAAGAGCCGTTATAATCGCTCTTCTTTCTAAATGAAAGCCTAGCGCACGGTAAACAGCTTTTGAACAGGCAATTAATACTAGGAGTTGATGCGGGTGGAACGTTCACTGATTTCGTTTGCGTCGAAATTGGCCGCGAAAATTCGCTAAATATACATAAAACCCTATCAACTCCAACGGCACCTGAGCAGGCAATCATGAATGGGTTACGCGAGATGGGCTTGACGGCTTTTGCCGAGCAGGGTTCCCTAAATATTATTCATGGCAGCACTGTTGCCACCAACGCTACGCTGGAAGGTAAGTTNGCAAGAACTGTGTTTATAACCAATCGCGGCTTTGGAGACATGCTTAAACTGGCCAGGCAAACTCGACCCAAACTTTACGCGTTAGAATTTCCACCTAAAGATCCACCTGTTCCGCCTGAACTCTGCTTCGAAACGGGAGGCAGGTTGGCAGCGGATGGAGCGGTCGTTGAGCCGCTAACCGAAGAAGATCTGGAAGCACTTGCCCTAAAGATACTTGGGGCAAACCCAGAAGCGGTTGCCATTAACCTTTTGTTTTCTTTTCTCGATGATGGCTTTGAGCGGGCGATCGAAGAACGAATCAGAAAAACTATCGCGCCCGTTTTCGTGAGTCGTTCATCGGAAGTTTTACCAGTCTACAAGGAATACGAGAGAGGTATCGCAACNTGGCTTAATGCAGCCTTGGGGCCGGTTGTAAATGGATACCTTAAACGTCTGCAAGCGGAGTTGGGTGATTGCCCACTACAAATTATGCAATCAAGCGGTGAGACCATTGCGGCAGAGAAAGCCCAGGAGGCGACTGTTAATCTGTTGTTATCGGGCCCGGCTGGTGGACTAACGGCCATTCAATTTCTTGGCAAACAGATCGGTGTTGAAAAGATAATCAGTTTCGATATGGGAGGGACTTCAACTGATGTGGCATTGCTTGATCGTGAAATCAATATGACCACTGAGGGGGTTATCGGTTGTTATCCNATTGGTGTGCCTATGGTAGATATGCACACTATTGGTGCTGGGGGTGGATCGATCGCCTTTATCGATAGCGGCGGCATGTTGCAGGTGGGGCCTCGGTCCGCGGGAGCCGACCCGGGCCCGGCTTGCTACGGCAAAGGTGGTAAGGATGCAACCGTTACTGATGCCAACTTAGTGCTGGGAAGGTTAATCCATGATGTGGCTTTTGCTGATAATATGAAACTTGATAAACAGCTCGCGGTGTCAGCCATTGAAAAGCTGGCAAATCAAATCGGATTGCCCATTGGAGAGACAGCGCTCGGTGTCGTCAGAATCGCCACGGAACACATGGCAGGAGCTATTCGGTTGATCTCAGTTAACCGAGGCTACGATCCGAAGGAGTTTTTGTTGGCCAGTTTCGGGGGTGCTGGTGGTCTGCATGTGTGTTCGGTAGCCGAAGCTATGCAGATGAGCCATGCAATAGTGCCAGCGTATAGTGGTGTCTTTTCAGCCCTGGGTATGCTTGTTGCCGACCAAGGCAGGCAGTTTACTCGGACTGTTTCTGCTGCCCTCAAGAAATTACAGCCTGAGAACCTGGAAAANCAGTTTGAAAAATTAGTNAGGCATGGAAAGGANCAGTTAGTTGGGGAGCATTTNCTGGTGGAAAATTTGGTCGTAAAGCGCAGTGTCGATATGCGTTACATCGGACAATCTTACACGCTGAACGTNCCCTGGGATGATCTCCGGAATACAGAAGAAGCTTTCAAAACNCTGCACCNGACTCGTTANGGATATGCCCTTCAAGCTGACACTGAAATAGTCAACCTNCGNGTTAAAGTAGTCCACCATGGCCCACAGGTCACGTTCCCGGAAATAGCGGCTGAGCCAGACAGCTATGGGGAGAAAAGCACCGAGANTTATGGTGAAAATGAGCTGNNCAGGGTATTGGCCAGAAACGAAATTTCGGCGAATCAGNAAATACAGGGCCCTGCGATAATCACNGAATATTCATCNACAANTTTTGTTGAAGCAGGTTGGGNTGCTTGTTCTGATGGCTACGGAAATTTATTNCTNTCCAANCTTAATTAAAANTTTNTTGTNCGCAGAGACCCGNGAAAAAGCCTTTTAGCAAATNTTTGGCTAATTGTGATTTCATTATTTGTGGTTGGAGGTTGTTTACCACTAATTTTCAAGGTGTTATAAATGAATGTTCTCGAATGTCGTGATGCAAGATAGCTTTAGTTCTCGCGGGATTCTTTTTTCCTTTATCAGCTATCAGCCGGCTTGAATTTTACANATGCTAATCCCGATCANAAAAACNTGCCTGAATCTCACTGTTATAGCGGGTTTGGNANACGTATTTCCAGTTTATGCTCAGGAAGNTGATTCAGACACTGAGCTGCCGCAACAATCCGCCGAGTTAAATAACCGCCTTTTATATCTCGATATCGGGAGAGTGCTGGAGGAGGGTATTGACTCAGTGGCGCCTGAACCATTTTATCAGGAACAACCAAACCCCGAAGATGACCCGCAGTATAGCCGTCGTGAGGAGGGCATTAGTGCGTACAATTCCGCGGTTGAAGAAATAGAGTATATAGGGGGAGCCTGGGATCGNGCCCTCGTAGAAGAGCTTTTTGCGCTCGGCCTTTTGCAGCAGCAGCAGGGTGATCATGACGCCGCTGTTGAAACTTTTGACCGAGCCATTCATGTCAATCGCATTAACGATGGCTTGCACTCACTTCAGCAAATTCCTCACGTGGAGCGTATATTGGATAGCTATGTTGCTCTAAAAGACTGGGAAAACGCGGATCTTTATAACAACTACTTGTTCTTCATTCAGAGGAAAGCTTTTGGACCGAATGACCCGAGAATAATTCCGGTGCTTGATCGGTTGGCAAACTGGAATATGCAGGCTTTTGATCTAGGTTATGGCGATTTACTTGGTTTGCGCTTAAGCTCCGCGCAAATTCTGTTCCGGGCCGCTGTGAGAATGGTGAGTTTGCATTTTGGTCGGAGTGATGAGCGATATGTGCCCCTAAAAACGAACATTGCTAAGTCCGCCTACCTTGTGTCGCGATATTCGAACTACACAGCAGAGCAGCAAAGACCTGAATTTCGGAACACGGAAGATAGGCTTCTTAAAAGTCTTAATGAACGGTCCCGAGGGCCGAAAAGTTTTCGCTCTGGCGAACGTGCCCTCCGGGACATCGTGGAATACTACATTGATGAGTCAGGTTCTAGATACGATNTAGCCGTAGCAATTACTAACCTCGGAGATTGGTANACTANGTTCGATCAGCGAAAACNGGCCGGTGACAGGTATACCCANGCTTGGCAATTGCTCTTAACATTAGACAATAGCGAAGAGCTAATCCAACAGNTTTTCGGTCAAGTGGCACCGATACCGACATTCGGCAAAGCGGCGAACCCAGGAAAGGCCTCNTCATACGACCCAGAACTGGAAGGGCTTCGCAGTGCATATGCGGACGTAATATTCGATGTAACAGCAAACGGATATGTGCGTAACTTGCAAATGAGCAGCGAAATTACCGAACAGAACTCCAGGCTACTCTCTCAATTGAGGCGTAAGGTTCGCAATTCATCCTTCAGGCCACTCGTTATTGATGGTCAACCAGTGATTTCCAGAGGTCACCAATTTAGATACCGGTATTGGTACTAATGATGTAGCATCAGGAGATTCTTTAGGCTTCGTTAAGCAATTGATAAGGGGATTTGAACTACTTCATCAATGCGGCGCGTATAATACACTATACGTGTTTGGAGAATATTTGGGTGTTATAAAAACCCNTCAAAAATCGCTAAATTCGCTGAAAAGGTTAAATAATTGGTTAATATTCACGAAATACTAGGTACGNGCATAGGTTTGCTGTAGCAATAATCTGTTATGAAAAAGCCATCTTTGACTATATCCAAACTATTCGTGCTTGGCGGCATTAGCCTGAGTATGTTGGCTTGCCAGTCAGCAAGCCAGAGTTCCTCGAGCATGCCGACGCCTCCGATGCCATCGTCATCCAGCACAAGTTCATCCAGTCCTNCTAGTAGTCAGGCTTCTTCCAGTTCTTCGTCTTCTCGGGCTTCTTCCAGTTCTTCGTCTTCTCGGGCTTCTTCTTCCCCTTCTGCATCACAAAGCGGTGGAGCTGGAGCCTCTTCATCGCGTTCCTCTAGCAGCAGCGGTCAGACTNCTACCGCTANCCANGCATCTCAGTCCGGAAACCAGAGTTCGACCAGTGCAAGCACCTTTCCGGCGGGAAGGCAGGATTCACCTGNTGCCCAGTCACAGTCCGGGCAACAGNCTACGGCAGGCGTCAGTTTCCCGAGTAATTCTAACGCCACCGGACAAGAAGCNGGTTCTCAGACACGCTCTTCCGGTGANCAAGACGGTANCAACACCGGTCGTGACACCTCTACGGGAGACTTGAGTCAGGGTTCTGGTGGGGATACTGATTCTGGAGGAGGTATTTCAAGTANCCAAAGTGGGNATTATAGTCTTGATACGCTGCCGGATGGCATCTTAAGTGGGAATAATAACTCTCAGACTGCCGGTGCAATGACTGCGGCGGAACGCGCTGCCGTACTGGATGAGAGACTGCGACGAGGTTATGAGACTTTTGACGGTTTCATCCTAAGTGAGAGAGAACGAGCCCAGAATGAAAGCAATGCGGCTGGTAGTGCCCAACCGGGTGGCGGAGCCGCGGGTGGTGGAGGTGGCCAGAATCTGCCACAGACTCTCGAAGAAGCGAGTAGTCAGCCTTCCGGTGCGATAGTTGCCGCCCAGTCGGCTTCCACACCACCAGAGCAGAACCAGACTTTTGCGCCGCCGGAAGATATTCCAAGTGGCCGCGATGATGATGTTGTGGCGCGACAACTAAGAGAAGCAGCCATGAATGAGCCGGACCCAGAATTGCGTGAGGCGCTTTGGGATGAATACAGGAACTATACAGGCATCGGTGAAGAGCAATGAAAGCGATAAGACAAATTTTAANAAATCTGACCGGATTGATATTGATAGCGTTTTTCGCAAGCGCCTGCTCAACGCACACCGTAAAGTCGACTGTCTATACCCCGGTCATCAGCGATAGCCGGAATGTGCCTGAAGACTTGTTGCTAGATGTAGGTATTGCCATCTTTGATCCAGGTATCGATGAAATAGAGAGAAGTGAAGAGGAAACCACCAACCACGATATTAGGGTAGCTGAATCCCGTTATGCACCTTACTTGCTTTCCGAAACATTGCAGCGGTCAGGTAACTGGGGCATTGTCAGATTAATGCCTAGTAGTGCCAGTCCAATGGACGTACTGGTGCACGGCACTGTCTTACAGTCGGACGGCGAGACAATGAGTCTACGAATTTCAGTGTCCGACAGCACGGGTCGCGGATGGTATACCAAAGTGTATGACCAGGCGATTAGCCAGTTCAGCTATGATCCGTCTCAGCGNCAGCAAAATGACCCGTTTCAAATCTTATACAACAATATTGCCAATGACCTGCTTGCNTTCAGGAATACAAATATTTCCGACCAACAAATAGTTGAGATACGCACCATCTCCGAGGTTCTTTTCGCACAGCGGTTTTCGCCAGAAATATTCGATGCCTATCTAACTGAAGATCGCCGCGGCAACATCCAGATCGTTTCCTTGCCCGCGGAGAACGATCCCGTGCTAGGTCGAGTTCGCGATATTCGGGAACGGGACTTCATGTTTATTGATACTGTTCAGGATTACTACGCGACTTACGTAAGACAAATGCGNTTACCTTACGATTCGTGGCGGGAGCAAAGTTACCATGAAACCATGGAGTTACGTGAGCTCAGAGAATCAGCTAGGCGTCGGTTCATTGGCGGTGCTGCGGCTGTTATCGCCGGTGTGGCAGCAGCTACTAATGGCGGCAATTACGCCTCGCAGGTAGGCGGAATAAGTGCCGCTAGCGCAGGCGCTTACCTGATAAAAAGCGGATTTGATAAGCGGGCCGAAGCACAAATGCATATGGAGGCCCTGGAAGAGCTTGGAAAGTCCCTTGAAGACGAATTGGCGCCACAGGTAATAAACCTGGAGGATCGCACAATTACGCTGACTGGGTCCGTCGAAGAGCAGTACGGCCAATGGCGAGAGATACTGGCAGATCTTTATGCTACAGAAGTAGGCGAGCTGTAATCGTTGCTATCCCTTCAGGTGGACTATTTCATCCGTAGAAACAGATATGTCAGAGAAAGACATCGACAAAATTGAGCCCGTTGATTTTGATCTTAACGACAGCCTACTATTTTCCAATAAATCTGTTGTCGTAAATACTAATAAGCCTCCTGTCTGGATCTGGATCGGATTGGCGCTACTGATCGTAGTAGCGTTGGTGGTGATCTTCGTTCTCCCCGCTGTTGTTACTGAATATGAACTTCCACTTGAAAGGCGCATCGAGTCGGCATTGGCACAGCCCGCTGTGGCCCCAACAAATTCTGTAATAGCTGTTTCGCCGTTTGAAGAAGCTCAGCGCTCACTTCAACGCAAGGAGGCGCAGGATGTATTGGCTGTACTGCTAGAGAAACAGGGTGAGCTCGATACACTTGAAGTGGAACACTGGGGGCAGGCAGAGTATGAAGCCGCCTTGGAAGAAGCCAGTATTGGTGATGAATNTTACCGGACCCAGGACTTTACACTAGCAACAGAATCTTATGTACGCGGGCGGGATGGTTTGATTGAGCTGCTCGATACGGTTCCAACCGTCATGGCTCAAACCATGGTTGATGCTCAGAGGGCGCTCGATGAAGCAGATTCTCTGACTTCTCAGGACAAGTTTTCATTGGCATTNCTCTTTGACCCTGAGAGTGAAGAGGCCCANGTCGGCTTGGCGCGTGCTAGGGTATTAGATGAAGTAACCGTACTTTTAAATCATGGTGACGTGTTGTACGAGGACGGCGAGTTGGAAGCAGCAAGAGATGTTTACCAGCAAATTTTGGGTCTGGACAGTTACAATGAAAGAGCTAGGCGAAGAGTAAATGAAGTAGCGGCCCAAATAACCGAAAATGAGTTTGCTATGATTATGTCTCGNGGCTATGCATTTCTCGAGAGTGGTAATCCAGAACAGGCNATCACCATGTTTCAGCAGGCAGCAAATTTGGGTGTTAGGCAGGAGCAGGCACTGGCGGCGATAACTCAGACCGAAACCGAGGTTGCCAACGCTCAAATTAATGAAATACGAGTTCTCATTAGCGCGGCCGAGAGTGAGGAAAAATGGCAGATGGCAGTTGANGAGTANGACNAGGTTTTGGCCATCGATCCTAACCTCCTATTCGCCATAGATGGCAGAGGCTATGCTGATAAGCGGGCCCAGCTCGATCGGCTTCTAATAGATGCCAACGAAAACCCGGAGCGGTTTGCTGAAGATGCAGTCTTTCAGCAAACTCTCAATGTCTATTACACAGGTCGCGCTGTTGAGGGTCCGGGCCCCAGACTGGTCGGGCAGCTAGATGAACTGCAGGTATTGCTTGAAAATTCCCAGGTTCCCATTGATATTCAACTGGTGTCCGATAACCTGACAGACGTGACTTTGCTAAGAATCGGCAATATAGGTTCATTCGATCAACATTACGTCTCGCTGAAGCCGGGGCGCTATGTTGCCGTGGGACGGCGTGCGGGCTATCGCGAAGTCCGGGAAGAATTCACCGTTGGTTTCGGGCTTACCCCCGGTTTGGTTTTAGTGCAATGCGAAGAACGCATAGTCAGCACTAACAGGCGATGAACAAATGGAAAAGATCGACGGTGACGAAAAAGTGCAAAGCCCGATCGACCCTATAATTCCGATCGACTTTATCCCCAATAATGAAAAGGGGCCAAGAGTCACATATAAGTTTAAGTGGGTTCATCTTTTAATCGGTGCATTTGCGATTATCTCAGTTACCGCAGGGTGGTTTGTTTTAACAGCAAAATCCGTTTTTGTAGAAATCGATCCAATTACCGCACAGATAGAGATTGAAGGCGGATTCAAGGTCAGGCTTGGGCAACGTTACCTCATTCGCAGCGGTTCCTACGAATTAACGCTTCTCAATGACGGGTATCACGCTTCGGTCACGCAGTTGTTGGTTAGTGCCGAGCAATCCCAAACTCACCCGTTTGTCATGCGGAAGCTGCCGGGCATTATATCCATTGCATCGGACATTACTGATGGCGCCAGAGTACAGATTGATGGCGTGGATATTGGTTTAACACCCCTCAACGGAGTACTTGTTGAANCGGGNGANCATCAAATGACAATCTCAAAAGAACGTTACTTGGATTATAGAGAAACCATTTCTGTTGAGGGACGCTCGGTTGTGCAGCGCTACCAAGCTAGCCTAGAGCCGGCTTGGGCAACGGTCAGTCTTTCTACTGTGCCAGCTGGAGCAGACGTGTTAGTAGATGGGGAAATTTTCGGTACGACTCCAGTTAACGCAGAAATTCTGCAAGGGCGGCGTGATCTAACTCTCAAACTTTCTGGGCACAAAGCGTGGCAGGACGACTTTGACGTGATTGCCGGCCAGGACTTTACCATCCCGCCGGTGCAACTGGAACCCGCGGACGGGCTGGTTTTTATCCGCAGCAACCCTTCTGCTGCTAGCCTCACAATCGGTGGGGATTTTAAGGGTTTAACACCGCTAGAAGTTGCGCTAGCCCCTGGTCAAAACCACGAGCTGACGTTTTTTAAAAATGGTTACCATTCAAAAAAAACCACTATACGCACGCAGCCAAACCAGGAACGGGAGCTCAATTTGGAACTGGACCCTGTGCTGGCCAGTGTCAGCGTTATAGCTGAACCGGTGGATGCAGAGCTCTATGTNAATGGTGAGTTTCGTGGGCTGGCNAATCAGTCAATTGAATTGATGGCCGCCAGTCAACAGATTGAAATTCGCAAAGCCGGCTATGTGCCCTATACCGCCGAGTTCACTTCTCGTCCTGGGCTGGATCAAATTATTCGAGTAACGCTCAAGTCGCTGGAACAAGCTCGGCAGGANCAAATCAAACCTGTAATTGCGACGGCTGCAGGTCAGTCTCTCAAGCTTTTCTACCCAAGTGCCTTCACGATGGGAGCTTCGAGACGAGAAGCCGGACGCAGGCCAAACGAGAATCTGCGAGACATTCAACTAGAGCGGCCGTTTTATATTTCTTACCGCGAAGTTTCAAATTCTGAGTACAGGCTATTCGATAGTGAGCATTCCTCCGGGATTGTCTCAGGAGTGACATTGGATAATGAAGCACAGCCCGTGGTGCGTGTAAGCTGGNACCAGGGAGCACTATACTGTAATTGGTTGAGCGGACAGGAGGCCCTACCACCNTTTTATCAGGTCAATGAGCAAGATGAAGTGGTTGGATTTAANCCNCAGTCCTCGGGCTATCGACTCCCTTCCGAAGNAGAATGGGCCTGGGTGGCTCGAACTGAAGGAAGCGGCAATACCGTGAGGTATCCCTGGGGCGACCAGCTTCCGCCGCCTGAGAACGCTGGTAATTTCGCCGACGTAACAGCGCGCCAATACCTGGGTGAGATAATATTCGATTACGATGATGGATATTTTGCCACTGCACCAATCGGATCGTTTGCCCCCAATCAGCATGAGATACTGGACATGGCTGGCAATGTGGCGGAATGGGTGCATGACTTCTACGGCGCAATGGGGTCGCTGGGTGGCGTAGAAGTGGATCCATTAGGCCCAGAAGACGGTCAATTCCATACCATTCGTGGTTCCAGTTGGGCACATGGATCCATCACGGAAATGCGGCTGTCCTTTCGTGATTTCGGTATTGAACCACGCGATGATGTTGGTTTTCGCATAGCCCGTTACCTGGAGGACTAGCTTATGCGTAAAATGTTTATGGCCTACTTACTTTTATTTTCGCAGGTTGCGTGGGTGGCCGAAAATGCAACCCAGCAACCGACGGAAGACCAAGGCAGTGAAGAGGCGGCTCTAGATACTGGCGTAACACCTGAAGAAGCAGCGGCTGGTGAAAGCGATGATCTAGTGTCGGATAATGAAGGGAACGAGCAAGAGGTTGAGGAGGAAAGGCAGTCGAGTGGACGCTTTATTCCCACGGAGCAGATTTCCCAGGACTTGGGCGTTTCCTTTCCAGTCGATATCTAGCAACCAATAAACAGCAGAAGGTTCAGTAGTATTATGAAACAAGGTTCGTTATACGAAGCACTCTTTCAGATTGGTGCACTTATTCTCGCGGGGATTATCGTTCATGCAACATACGTAACGGTAATTCGGCCCAATGCTGATTTGATCCAAGAGCAACAAAATGTTTTACAACANACNGATGAAAATTTTGTTCCGGAGCGTTCGGTATTCATCATCTTAAGGGATTTCGAACAGGAAACTTGTATCATTCTAATGTTGTGGGCTATTGCCATTATCGGGATGAAAACCCAGAACACATTGCGAGAGCGAGCACTTCTTGATCGCAGACTAATTCAGGTTTCTGACGGCATGAGTATTTTGCCGGAGGATTCACGCAACTACGCGAGGTCGGTACAGGCACTGCCGGAGAAAGAAAGGGACTTCTTGTTGCCTAGGGCAATACTGGCCGGATTGCACCGGTTTCAAAGTACGCGCAATATTCAGGATGTGTCTTCAACCGTTAGAGATATCTGTGANACGGAAGCGGATCGCATGGAAACCGAGTTATCCATCGTACGCTATATAGCGTGGGCAATTCCTTCCATTGGATTCTTAGGCACTGTTCGTGGTATCGGTACGGCNCTCGGGCAGGCGTACCAAGCGGTTAGCGGAGACATCGTGGGGGTTACAGTCAGCCTGGGCGTTGCTTTTAATTCCACCTTTGTTGCTTTGGTAGTGAGCATCTTCCTTATGTTTTTGTTGCACCAACTTCAGTTATTGCAGGATAGGCTGGTATTGGATTCTCAGAATTACTGTGACGAAAGCTTGATCAGACACCTTCAGGTACCGGAGAAGGAGGCCAGGTATGAGCTTGAAGGTCATTGAGTTAAACGACAGCGGCATTGTTGTTGGTGATAAGGATGGGATCATCGCTCAAAGCCCTGGATTTGCATTCGCAGCCGAGGATTCCTTGGAAATCGGTGAAGTGGCGGAACAAAAGGCACGTCTCCAGCCAACCAACAGTTATAACAAGTATTGGCATGAGCTCAGTCTTGAGCCGATCTCCCACGGCAACAATATTAGGCATTTCGCCGACATTGCGTACGCGCAGTTGCTAGACCTTGCGAAGATTGGACAAATTGATTCAGACGTAATCTTTGCTGTTTCCGGAAATTTTACGCGGCAGCAACTAGCTATCCTGCTTGGGTTAGCAAAGCAGTGTCCTTTCACTCCAATTGGAGTTGTGAATTCCGCGCTGGCGGCAGCTACCGCAGGAGGCCGCTCAGGAAGCGCTGTCTATGTGGATATCCAACTTCACCAAGTAGTACTAACCAAATTGATCATTTTGGAAGGGGAGCTATCTATTGATTCGGTGATCCAAGTACCCGGGGTGGGTACTCAGAATTTCATGGATTTGATGATGCAGTTAACTACTGGACTATTTATTCAACAATGTCGTTTTAATCCGCAACATAATGCTGCCTCGGAGCAACAGCTGTATAACGAATTACCTTACTGGTTACAGCAAAGTGATGGGGATCACGGTAGCCTGATGATGGAATTGAAAACAGAAGGCTCAGTGCATACGGCCAAAATGCCTCGTGAAAACCTGATTAGTAGCTTGAATGGGCAGTACCAGAAGATAAATCAGCAGATTGATGCGTTAACCACCGACCATAGCGTTCGTATTTTGCTCAATTCCCGTATGTCTGCATTGCCTGGATTTATTGCTTCATTGCGGGGGCACTCCAATCTGGAAGTATTGGATCCACATATTGTGAATGCTGCCTGCTATGAGTACCGTGACTTTATTATTAGTGACAAAGAAGGGATTCACTTGATTGATAAATTGCCCATCCAGGCCAAAAATACGACCCAATTGTTACCCCCCGAGAGTGCAGAACAAGAACATGACAAAGAAGGAAACCAGCCCACTCACGCCCTGTACTCAAATCGAGCCCTTACAGTGGATGTGATTGATATCAAGAATCAGTCTCGACTAAACGGTCATGCCGCTGCTTCACGAGCCATTGTGATGTCGTTGCCAGGCCTTCCGGAAAAACTAGGCCGCATCGAGAAGCGTCCCGGAGGTATCTTTCTGGATTGTTGGGTCAAAGAGGTTTTATTGAATAACAATCGAGTTAGTGGCGAGCAACAACTCAAACTTGGTGATCGAATTCAGTTTACCAAAGACAGTGAAGAAATATGTTTGATACAGGTTAGTAATGCCATCTAAAACCAAGGCTAAAAGACGTAAAGTCAACCCGCTCAGCCTGTCGTTCCTCGACGTCATGTTTTGTGGCTTCGGTGCAGTAATTCTTATATTCCTCATCTTGGACCACGCGAGTACAATTTCTCCTGTAAACCAAAGCCCAGAACTTACCGCTGAGATTAACTTGTTGCAAGAAGAGGTAAGGGAAGGTGAACTGGGATTGGTTCAGATTCGTAATATTGTTTCCGATGTCAGCTTCGAAGTGGTAGATGCGCAGGGGCTAGCTCGCCAGGTCCAGGAACAGATTGATACATTTTTGCAGGAACTGGCTGCCCTGGAGAACTCCAGCCTTGCTACCGAAGAAGATATTGCGAAACTGCGGGCCGACATTCAATCACTGGAAGAAGAATTGTTGAGACTGCAGGCCAACGCTCTCGAGTATGAGGGGAGCAATGTTCGCCAGTTTCTGGGCGACGGTAATAGGCAGTACTTATCTGGACTGTTTCTTGGCGGGCAGCGTATCTTGATTTTGATGGACAGCTCGGCCAGCATGCTAGACAGCAGTCTCGTTAACATTATTAGAACACGCAATATGTCTAATGAACGGAAAAGGAATGCTCCAAAATGGCTACGCGCTGTCAATAGCGTGGACTGGATCAGTACCCAGTTGCCTATAACCAGTCAGTATCAGATATGGAACTTCAGCACAGAGTATGCCAGCGTTCTGCCGGGTACCGAGGATATGTGGCTAGAGGTTGCTGACCGCGAGCAACTGGATGAAGCCATTGAAAACGTGAAAGACATCGTCCCTGAGGATGGTACGAATATGGAACAGGTATTCAGGGGTGTCGCAAATATGTCACCCTTGCCGGATAATATCTTCCTAATCACCGATGGACTTCCAACCATCAACGACAGAGGTTCAGTCAAGGCCTTGGTTACCCCTTCAGAACGGATGGAATTGTTTGAAGATGCCGTAGAGCAATTACCAAATGGCATTCCAGTCAATATTATATTGATGCCGTTGGAAGGAGATCCTAGTGCAGCCGCTGTATTCTGGCAATTGGCTCAGTACACTCAGGGTTCATTTTTAACACCATCGAAGGATTGGCCCTAGATTACGGCGGGAATTCCGAACAATAAATAGATGAAAAGACACAAGAACAGAGAGACAGATGGCTTTACCGTTTCCTTCCTGGACGTGGCTTCTTGTGGCTTTGGTGCCATGATCATACTACTGATGATCACGAAGTCTTCGGCCCCTGTAACCATCGAGTATGCTAATGTTACGTCGGATGGTTCTATTACGGAACTCCAGGAACAGCTTTTCACCATACGTGGTGAAACCACTATTCTAAACCGGGAGCTTAATGCTAAACACGAGCAGCTTTCAGCTCTGACCGAGCGCATCGCTCGGTTGCGGCGGGACATGGATGACATTCAAGGTCGCTTCCAGAGCTCTAGGCAGCTCTCCGATGAGACCACAGATGAGATTGGACGTTTGGCGATTGCCCGTCAGACTCTGACTGCAGAAATGGAGCGGCTCTTGGCAAACAGTTCAGCTCCTCCCAATAATGCGATCGGAGGTGTACCCGTCGATAGCGAGTATGTCATTTTTGTGATCGATACTTCGGGCAGTATGTTCAACAACCCGAGCTGGAACAAAATGTTGGGGGTCATTGAGGATACACTTAATGTATACCCGGAAGTGAAGGGCATACAGGTAATGAATGACATGGGCGACTATATGTTTGATTCTTATCGGGGCGATTGGATTCCCGATACACCCGGGCGCCGTAACCAGATAATTTCTTCCTTAAGAACCTGGAATCCATATAGCAACAGCAGCCCGGTAGAAGGGGTCACCCGTGCTATAAACACCTTCTACGCACCTGATAGAAAAATCAGCATCTACGTCCTTGGTGACGATTTCCAGCCTGGTGGGTCTATTCAAGAGGTAATGAGGACAATTGATCGTATAAATGTAGAGGATGCTAATGGAAATCGCCTTGTGCGTATCCATGGCATTGGTTTTCCAACAATTTTTGCCGGTCCCGCCCGCTTCCAGCAAAGCGTTTATCGATATTCGACGCTAATGCGGGAGATGACACAGCGAAATGGTGGTACATTTGTAGGTCTTAATGATTACCAGTAATGGTGATAAAGCGAATAACGGGAATAAATCGACTAGTGGTAATTAATAAAAACATGTGTTTCGGCATGGCAGTCCTACTTGTGGCACTGTCGCTGTCCGGCTGCGGTGTCAGTAATGTGGTCATTGAAGGTAGTTTCCCAACTCCTAATATCAACAAGATTCCAGTCACCGTGGCTGTATACTACGATGACGCGCTCAGGGAGTTTTCGTATCTGGAATACTCTGAAACCGGACAGGAAGAATTTAATATTGAAAGCGGCCGATCGCATATGGAACTCTTTAACGCGGTGTTGCCCGCGATGTTTGATCGAGTCATTGTTGTGGATAACCTGGAAGATGCCCGAGCTGAAGGAGTGGATGCGGTATTTGCCCCAGCCATCGAAGAATTTCAGTTGGCGCTTCCGGCTAAGACCAAGCTAGATGTTTATGAAGTCTGGATTAAGTACAACATGCGCTTACTAACTGCCGAAGGTGACTATATCGCAGATTGGATATTAACTTCTTACGGAAAGACCCCGACGGAGACTTTCCGTTCCGCTGCAGACGGCATAAATGAAGCTGCGGTAGTCGCGTTGCGTGACCTGGCGTCAAGTTTTTCACTGAGCTTTGGCCAAGTCCCAGAAGTGCGAGACTGGTTAAGCAGTCTTCAGAGTTAGGGGCTTCGGGAGAGTTTTATTGTGAAGTCTTATTTAACCACTGCTAGGCTAAAACCACCGGGGTTTCTGATTTTATTATTGACAATATTCGCTTCGTGCACGAGTACAACTGTCGACGAATTTCGACAGGGCGAAACAGGAATCGAAAGCGATGAATCTGTGGTAGTTCTGGGACGGAGGCAGGCGAGTGACTACGAGACTCGCTCCGAGTTCGTGGAATGCGTTGGTAAACGAATGACACGCGGTGATGGTGCCATTAGTATAGTTCCAGAGCGACAATTCATCGATGCCATGTTCCCCTGGTTCGAACCACGCACTGCGCCATTGCGTACCCGTGATCTTGAACTGTTGATGGCAGAAGATGTGGTCGCTAGAAAAATGGACGAATTCGGAATCCGTTACATTGTCTGGCTCGATGGTGTTACTGAGACTCGGGATCGTGCCGGTTCCCTTTCCTGTGCTATAGCTCCCGGCGGAGGTGCCTGTTTTGGAGGACTAACGTGGGAAGATGATGCCAATTTCACCGCCATGGTCTGGGATGTTGGGTCGTTCTCCACCGTGGGAACGATTAGCGCCGATGCGACCGGACAATCTTTTATGCCTGCAATAGTAGTGCCTATTCCGCTAATAGCACGAGTGGAGGCCAACGCTTGCCAACGCCTAGCCGACCAGCTAAAACAGTTTGTCAACGGNAGTTAGATAGGAGTTGCTCCCTTATGAGCGGGACGCATGCATGATCAATCTAGGTTTTTGTAACTTGGTATTTACGTTTTCTGTCCGAAACGGCATTAGAACCATTTCGGCTGCAGGAAGTATTATTTTAGCTCTGATGTTCCTCACGTCTTGTGCTGTTAACCCAGCGACTGGGTCCGCAAACTTAGTATTGATGTCCGAAAACAAGGAAAAAGAAATCGGACAGGAAGAACACGAGAAAGTACTTGCCAGCCAACCGCTTTTCGAAGACGAAGAATTACTCGCTTATGTAACAGAGGTTGGCAATCGGGTTGCTAAGGTCAGTCATCGTCCTAATCTTGAGTATACGTTTAATATCATTGACAGTCCTGACATCAACGCTTTTGCGTTACCTGCCGGTTACGTATACGTTAATCGCGGCTTGTTAACTTTTATGAATTCTGAAGCTGACCTCGCTGCAGTGCTNGCGCACGAGATAGGTCATATAACGGCTCGACACGCTGTACTGCAACAGGCCCGGGGTGCCCTGGCGAGTGTCGCGTCTACTGTAGGAGGGTTTGTAACCGCCGTTGCTACGGGGAGTGGTTACGTCGGTTCACAAATCAGCCAGGTAGCTTCTATCTGGGCCCAGACGGGACTAAGCGGATTCGGTCGTGAAATGGAATTGGAAGCTGACCAGCTTGGAGCCGAATATCTCGTTAATGCCGGCTATGATCCGTCGGCCGTTATTGATGTAATTACTGTGCTTAAAAACCAGGAAGACTTTAATCGCCGAGTGAGGGGCAATGGTGACGGATATCACGGGCTTTTTGCAACACATCCACGTAATGATACTCGTCTTCAACAAGCGATCGCTGCGGTAGGTCAGTTGGAAGACTCTGAAATAACCCAGGAAAATAATGAAAGATTTCGTCAGCATATCGACGGACTGATCGTAGGAAACAGCGAAACGTCGCAGGTGACGGAAGGTCGTAACCGCTATTATCAAGGGTTATTGGGTTATACCTTGGTATTTCCTGACGAGTGGGAGATTTCAGAGACAACCACGACCGTTACAGCTACAGCTACGGATGCTGGTTCTCTCCGAATTGAAGCACAGCGTCTGCAGGGCTATGCAGATCCGCGTGTCTTTATTACGGACAAGCTCGGGGTAAAAAATCTTCAGAAATCGGAACCTCTTTCGCAATATCGACTGGTTGGACACACGGGAGTGACNGTATCCCCNGAGAATGGCAAATTGGAACGNTTGGCNGTAATCTATTTTGGCCCGCGGGNNTACATCTTTCGCGGNGAGGTGGAAGATTCAAGTGGCAACAATCAGATCGATGAGCTTTTGCTAGCTTCTATCAAAACATTCAGGGCTACGCAACGCGGTGAAACACCTTCCGGCAGAGAACTTAAAATCAAGTATGTTCAGGCTAGCGAGTACTTTGATTTTGCAGTGATTGCTCAATCCAGCAAGATTGCTGAATATCCGGAAGATACTTTACGTATCCTCAATGGTTACTATCCAACTGGGGCTCCGGAAGCTGGGGATTGGATTAAGCTCGTAGAATAAATAGGGTTCTTCCGAAAGCCTGAAATCGCCGTTATCGTGCGGAAACAGGCGACTTCACCTACGATTAATTATCAGGGCCAAGTATGGTTCCGGGCTTTAATTCGAATTTAAACAGCAGCGTATCAAGATGGCAGCTTCAGACAATATATTGGTGATTGGGCCATCTTGGGTTGGTGATATGGTTATGGCCCAGTCTCTGTTCAAGTGTATTAAGGAGAAGTCGCCCTCGTGCACTTTGACAGTAATGACCTCCGACCGGACTAGGCCCCTTTTAGCAAGAATGCCGGAGGTTGATGCAGCTATTGATGCACAGCTTGACCACGGAGAGCTTAAACTCGGTACGCGGCGAAGAATAGGAAAATCACTCAAGACATACCACTATACGAAGGCAATCATATTGCCGAATTCATTCAAAGCCGCACTCATTCCTTTTCATGCCGGCATTCCTAGCAGAATTGGTTGGAGAGGGGAGTGGCGAGTACCCTTACTGACCGATTGCCGTCGACTGGATAAGAACAAGTTTCCCCTAATGGTACAGCGCTTCGCCGCGTTGGCCTTCACTCGCGATACTAATCCACCAGGGTTTATTCCACATCCGAAACTTCAAGTTGATGCTGTTCATGTTAACCACGCACTGGCTGACTTTGGTCTTAACATGCACAGGAGGATAGTAGCGATTTGTCCAGGTGCTGAGTTCGGGGACGCCAAGCAGTGGCCGGCGGAACACTTTGCAGCTCTGAGTAACTCTCTGATTGTAGAAGGTTGGCAAGTGTGGATATTTGGATCGCCAAATGATGCCTCCATAGCCGAGGCTATCTTGGCAGATATCAATAACGAGAATATTAAATACTGTATTAACCTCAGCGGAAGGACTACTCTCACTCAAGCGATTGATTTGATGTCAGTGACTTCCATTACGGTTTCCAACGATTCGGGCCTTATGCATATCGCTGCAGCACTAGGAGGGCCAGTTGTAGGGTTGTTTGGACCTACATCTTCGGGGTTTACACCTCCTTTGGCTAAAAGGGTAGAATTGCTTGCTACAAATATAGAGTGCCGACCCTGTTTTAAGCGGACCTGCCCATACGGACATCGGAGGTGTCTGACTGAGTTGGAGCCATCACAGACAATAACGGCAGTACACCGGTTGGTTGATGAATAGCTTTACAGAAAAATGCGCGTACTAATCATTAAAGTCTCCTCTTTAGGAGATATTATTCATACGCTCCCAGCTGTGACAGATGCGCACCTGGCGCACAGAAGCCTCGTTTTTGATTGGGTGGTCGAAGAAAACTTCGTTGAAGTGCCAGGATGGCATCCAGCAGTGAACCAGGTTATACCGGTAGCGATCAGGCGCTGGCGACGCAATGTCTTCAAGACCTATATTAACCACGAGTTCAAGGCTTTTAAGCGCGCTCTACAGGCTGTCCACTACGACCTGGTAATTGATGCCCAGGGTCTAATCAAAAGCGGCATAATTAGCCGCTTATCCCGAGGGCTAACCATTGGATTAAACAACCGGACGATTCGCGAACCACTTGCGACTCTCTTTTATAATAAGGTTTATTCGGTACCTAGGACCGAGCATGCTGTTGATCGGGTTAGGCAATTGTTTTCCAGAGCACTGAAGTATAACTACGATAAGAGTGTTGTTGATTATGGTATCGATATAGACCGTATTTCCGGAGGGCATCCCGCAACTGGTAGAAAGCAAGTGGTGTTTCTTCATGGCACGACTTGGGCAACCAAGCATTGGCCAGAGCATTACTGGCGCCACCTCGCACATATTGCAACAGATTCGGGATATCGTGTGTTACTCCCTTGGGGAAATCCGAGGGAGCTACGAAGAGCTGAATTCATTAGCGAGGGTAATGAACAGATAACTGTATTGGATAAGCAATCATTATCTGGGCTAGCCCAAAAAATTAATGCATCTAGCGGTGTAATTTCAGTTGACACTGGGCTAGGGCACTTGGCGGCGGCGCTAGCAAAGCCCACGTTATCACTTTATGGACCAACAAATCCGGAGTTGTCTGGCACTTATGGTGCAAAACAGTTACACGTTAATTCTAATTTTAAGTGTGCGCCTTGTGTCATGAAGACTTGCGGCTACTCTGGTCCTGGTGTTACCGGAAAATTCGAGGGCCAAAAATATGCAGTAATCCCTCCTTGTTTTTCATCCCATAAACCGGAGAATGTCTGGCAACAATTCGAAAACCTGCTGCAAGAATAACAAACGCTGATGAAGTTGAGCTTTTTGATTTATTCATATTTCCCCTATGGCGGACAACAACGGGATTTTCTCCGAGTCGTCAAGGAGTGCAGCGACAGGGGACACGAACTGGATGTCTATACACTGCGTTGGCAAGGCGAAATACCTGTATATATCAATTTGATTAAAGTGCCTGTTCGTGCGCGCACTCGGGTAAAATTGTATCAACGCTTCACAGCATGGGTAGAACAGAGACTGGCCGAAAAAGCACCGCATACTGTCATTGGGTTCAGCAAGATGCCCCTACTGGATTTCTATTTTGCAGCAGATCCTTGTTTTGCCGAGAAAGCACAAACTCAGCGTCGCGCATATTACAAGTTTACTGGAAGATATCGCCACTTCAAAAGCTATGAGGAGGCGGTATTTGGTGCAAGCAGTAGTACTGAGGTTTTTATTCTTTCACCACAGCAGCGCTATGCCTTTGAAAAGTATTATTCAGGTTGTGACCACCGACTGCATGAAGTGCCTCCAGGCATTTCCCGCGATCGGCAGATCGATAGTCGAAATGTTGAAATGCGTCGTGAATTTCGAAGACAATATGGAATCAGTGACAATGAGAAATTAGTTCTCCAGATTGGATCCGGATTCAAGGTTAAGGGCGTAGACAGATCCCTAACTGCTATCGCGTCATTACCGAGTGAAGTCCGCGGTGTCACCAAATTCATGCTGATAGGCCAGGATAAATCTGCTAGGTTTAAAAAACAGGCGAAAAATCTGGGAATAGATAATCAGGTTGTTATTCTCACAGGCAGAGACGATGTCCCAAGATTCTTAGCAGGAGCCGATATACTTCTGCATCCGGCTTATTTGGAGAGCGCGGGTTATGTATTGCTCGAAGCAACTATCGCTGGCTTGCCAGTGCTCACTACAGCCAGCTGCGGATATTCTTATCACATTGAAAAGGCGCAATCAGGGGAAGTATGCAGTGAGCCTTTCAGACAGAAAGAGCTTAATGATCGATTACTGCATATGATGCAGAACCTTGGTACAACTCCATGGGCTGATAATGGATTGAAGTATGGAAAGGAAATGGATCTTTATACTCTGCCCGAAACAGTTACAGATTTAATCGAAAAGCTCACAAAAAAGACTGATTGATGTAACGTTATGTTCTATCTGAATGAAGAGTTTGCGCAGAGTTTTGATGGAGCGGATCCTTTCAAGACTTTGCGAGCTATGGAAGGCAATATTTATCGTCAGTTTAATAGTCGCAAGACTTTTCAGTTTTACCTTAACGGCAAGAGTTATTTCGCAAAATTGCATACCGGCGTTGGCTGGGCAGAAATTCTTAAAAATATCTTGCAATTCCGGTTGCCAATAGTTGGTGCTGGAAATGAATGGAGAGCAATCCATCGATTGCAGGAGCTCGATATAGCTACACTGAATCCCGTGGCATATGGGTCGCGAGGAATAAACCCCGCATGTCGGGAATCGTTTATCATCACCGAAGAACTTTGCAACACGGTTAGCCTCGAAGAC
Source organism: Gammaproteobacteria bacterium (assembly GCA_002694855.1). Lineage (GTDB taxonomy): Bacteria > Pseudomonadota > Gammaproteobacteria > Pseudomonadales > Pseudohongiellaceae > UBA9145. Next base: position 22,424 of record NZNL01000075.1, on the reverse strand, counting down.
TTTTGTAAAAGCTGGAAACAAGATCCTCCGGATCCCCGGTTACGCAGGCAACTAATCAAGGAGATTGCCCGGATTAGTAAAACTTTACACCGCAACGGAGTTTGCCATCGTGATTATTACCTTTGCCATTTTCTTCTACATAAGGATCAAATAAGCATCATCAAGTTATCCCTGATAGATCTTCATCGTGCTCTTGTAAAAACGAAGCTGGCGAGGCGCTGGATAATCAAAGACATCGCTGGGCTTTACTATTCCTCAATGAATCTTGGGCTAACCAAGAGGGACTTGCTGCGGTTTATTAGGCACTACAGTACAAGCGGTTTGCGTATGAGCTTAACCCGAGATAATGCTTTGTGGCAGCGAGTTGAGCAGAGAGCGCAACGCATGTACGAAAACTTGGGACCATCGATCTAAGGAATGAAGAACTTTACTTGCGCAAACCTGGTCACGATGGGTAGGCATATACCAACGCCGTTCTATCTGGAGTTGGCCAAAACAGAAGGCGACCGAAAGCTCAAAATAGATTCCATACTCCGGATTATACCGGGCAAACGCTTAATCGGGGTTTCCAGCTGGCAGAATTCAACGGTTGTCATAAAATTATTTTTCCAGCCTAAATGGTGGAAGCGGAATTTTTTGCGAGATGTTCGCGGAATTAACTTACTTCTGCGACACCATATCCTAACACCCAACATCCTGCACCAAACAACCACCTCCGATGGACGAGGGGCGGTGTTAATCATTGACTATCTGCAACAGGGCGTCAGCCTGGGTTCGCTGTTTAAAGAAGCTTGTAATGAAGATCGGCGAGACAACATTACAAAGCTAGCGCTCGCTATGATAGGTGAGTGCCATCGCGCGGGCATTTGGCAAAAAGACATACACTTGCAAAACTTCATGCTTGCCAACGAAGAGGTCTATTTGATTGATGGCGGTGATATCAAGGCTGAAGATGAAGGTCTCAGTTTGGACACGGCGCTGCATAATTTAGCGGTTTTCTTTGCACAGTTTCCAGTAAGCAGAGATAGCCGTGTAGATGAATGGCTGGATTACTATCGAGAAAAAGGGCTTAAATTAACACAACAAGCGACTTTGGGATTTCATGAGCACATACGTGTTGCTAGGGAAATAAGAATCGCTAAATTCGAAAAGAAATTGTTTCGTTCGACGACAGTAACCCGATGTGTAAAAAACTCAAACAGGTTTGTCGTCTACGATAGGACCATCCATTCACCGGAATTAGAGAAATTTATCGAGAATCCTGACAATTTCATCAATGAGAACAATCTTTTTAAGGCAGGGAATACCAGTACTGTTGCCGAAATTACAATTGGTGGCCGTGAATTCATACTCAAGCGTTATAATGTCAAGAGCTTCTGGCATGGCCTGACGCGCGTCTTCAAAGTGAGCCGGGCCAGCCATTCGTGGCGAAACAGTCGGGTTCTTGAGATGCTAGGTATCGCCACTCCGCGTCCTTATCTTATGTTGGAAGAACGATTGCTCTGGCAATTTCGTCGAAGAGCATTCTTTCTTATGGAAAAAGTGGCAGAGCCCAATATATTGGAACGACTGGAAACGGATGGGAAATTAGAGGCTGATATCGATTCTCTAGTAAAAGCGTTTCAGAAATTATTTAGTACAATGAGTGAGTATAAAATAAGCCATGGCGATATGAAGGCAACCAACTTTATTTTTAGCGATCAGGGCCTATATGTGCTTGATCTTGATGCTATGCGTCGTCACAGATCAAAATCCAGTTTTATTGATGCTGCGAACAAAGACATGTCACGCTTCCAACGCAACTGGCAGGGTGGGAAACTTGAACGTGTGTTTGGCTCGATTACTAACCACATAGGGTAATTAAACCCCGGACAATAAAAATGTCTCTCATTACTCTTGGGCTCTCAGGAGCAATTGGCCATGATCCATCAGCTGCTTTATTTGTTGATGGTAAATTGGTTGCAGCTATCGAAGAAGAGCGCTTACTGCGGCGCAAGCACGCGAAAGACGAATTACCCTACCTTGCGGCAAGGCACTGCATCCAGATGGCAGGATTGAAAGCCACGGATGTTAATCAGGTTGCCATCCCGTACGCACCGATATCGCTTTTTAAAAAGGCCCGTTGGCACTATGCTTATCGTCATTGGTATGCGCCTGACCGCAGTCTCGATAGTCTGTTTAACGGCAATCGTCGATTTCGCCGTTATCTGCGGGAACTCAATGGGCTACTCGAAAAACTTCATATCTCAAGGTCGGCAATAAAGCTTGTAACTGTCGAACATCAATTAGCCCACGCCAGTAGCTGTTATTACCTTAACGAACCGAAACAAAAAACGGGAATCGTTTGTATCGATTCGAAAGGTGAATATTCCAATATTTTTATCGGCAGCGGCGAAAATGGCAGCATCCAAAAAATCAAGCAGTTCTACGACCCAGATTCAGTCTGTGGCATGTATGCCGCCTTGACTGATTATCTTGGTTTTGACATTCTGGATGGAGAATTTAAGGTCATGGGAATTGCGTCTTTCGGAGACCCTGAGAAATATGATCTTTCTTCTCTTGCTAGTTTCGATGGCAAGCACTTTAAGGTTAATAACAAGCTAATCAGTACAATTGGTCTGCGCCGCTACAAGACGAAATCTGGTGGTCACTATTTTAGCAAAAGGCTTGTAGAAATGCTGGGGCCACGACGAGAGGGGAATTTGTTGGAGGATCCTTACGTACACTATGCCGCTGCAATTCAGAAATTGTACGAGGACATAGTAGCAGGGCTGGTGAGCTATTATTTGAAAGATATCCTCGAAGATACTGGAAAGTTAGCCATTGCCGGTACTGGCGCGATGAATATTCGCTTGAACCAAAGGCTTAAAGCACTTCCTTTTGTGAAGGAACTTATTGTTCACCCTGCATGCGGTGACCCAGGCACAGCTATAGGCGCGGCAGCACACGCAGTAAGACGATTAGGCCTGACATTGGAGCCGGTAAATAACATGTATCTAGGGCCGTCGTATAACAATGATCAGTGTATCGACGCCTGTGTCATGCATCGAGAGAAGCCACAATGGGAATTGCTGCAAGACCCCCATAAAAAAGCGGCGCAGTTACTCGGTAATGGACAGGTCATTGCATGGTTTCGGGGGCGAATGGAATTTGGGCCAAGGGCATTGGGCAATCGCAGTATCCTCGCTAATCCCACCCAGAAAGGCATTGCAAATGTGATTAACCATCAAATCAAGTTCCGGGAACATTGGCGACCATTTTCGGTTAGCGTACTCAACACTACAGCGGAAGATTTTTTGCCTAGTGACAGCCACGATGAGTACATGTGTATAAGTTTGCCTGTAAGTAAAAAATGGCGGGAGCTTTATCCGGCGACTGTTTGTCAAAATGGCTCCACCCGTGCGCAAGTGGTCAATCAGCGCAGCAATCCGGATTTCCATCGGTTATTACAATGTTTTAAGGAGAATACAGGACATGGCTTGTTAATTAATGCCACGTTGAGCCGGCCTGGTGAACCGTTGGCCTGCACCCCAGAGGATGCAGTGAATATGTTTATGGGGACTGATCTCAATTACATGATCTTGGAAGACTTATTGGTAACGAAACGCGAGGAATTAGATATCTGGTGATGCTTTTACGGTTAGTAATTTATCCGTCGGTAAATTGTGACCCGCTGATCTTCCAAGCTTGGGAATGCTATCTGGAGGTCTAACAGATTACCTACCTGATCCCTGGTTACTAATTCCGTCATCTCGTAGTACATCTCAATGGCAATTAGATCATTGGGCTGTGCAGCACTGATCTGATCTTCNGTCAGAGATCTTTGGGTTAGGTCATAGTCAAAAANTTTCCCGGTGAAATAGGCGATTGCATGATTGTTGGTTATTAGATTTACATCNGTTTCGGGCTGTTCTTTAATCCAGTTAATTGACTCGAANACAAAGTCCTTCGAGTCACCAAAGCTTATGAATGAATCGAATCCCAGGTAACCGAAGAANAGAATTACAACCCGCATACCAATTGTTCCCCAGTTACGTCCGCGGAAACTGTCAATAATTCGTGAAAGTACTATCGGTATCATCAAGGCNACCANCAAGCAAAACAACATAGCATAGCGGCTGGAAAGATAACGCGNAATATAGAGGAAGCCGAAAANGATGATGGCGTTAATCATNAGGTAGAANATGACAGGCACAACTAGGTGCTGTTCTNTTTTTATATNCTTTTTTAAAGCNCCATAAAGAAGTAGCCAAAAATACGGACCACCTATGCCATTAAATAANTTTGCNGCCAGAACCGCTGCAAATCCCATGACAAGAAACACAGCAATATATTCTNGTGAATAATTTGTTGCATGTTCCCCGAAAAGGACCGTACCAAGCATCGCAGCCTCTGTTACGCTAGGATTGAATGCCCTCTCAACGAGAGGCTCGTAACGAGATATAAAATCTGTTAACAGGCTGCCAAAACTCATTCCGCCAAGTGCTAGTAAAAATAACGAAGCGATGGATAACGNAAGAACTATTCCCGAAAGGCGTAAAAAATTTTGTCGACGTATTCCTTTATCAAACCTGCTATCGAATAAAACTGCAAATGGNACTACGNTTAAATATGCTATAGCTTCTGCTCGAAAACTTGTCGCAATCAGTAGGGCNAGGCTAAAGGCAAAGGCATGNACTATCGCTCGATTAGTTCCGAACAAAAGGAGCTGCCACANGGCAAACAGTGAGAGAGCCCAGAATCCAACATCACGGATGATTAGATAACGGTATTCGTTGAGCTGTGGGTATAGCAGCACGCTGAGCGCTGCTAGAATTAAAACTTGCGGTGAATCGTCAATGAGTTTTACGATACTAAGGAAGGAATACACTAGCAGCGCGTAAAATAGAGCATTAATTACAAACGCTGACGTGAATAGTGAAAATCCTAATTGGCTTACGAAAGCAATTAATANNGAGTAGCCTGCCCAAGCGTAATGTTGGAATGCAGCAATNGTGCCTTCANNAAGAAATATTTCAGCAGTCTTGATATAAACATAAGCATCGTCATTGGGTGTATCNGGGAAAAGAATAGTAATTATTGAAATTAGAACGCTCAAAATAACGGCAATCATTCTGACGTCTATCTGCTTGGTTGCGCAAGTTGTCAAGTTTGATCTCATCCTAATAAGGTCTTGCAGACTTGCCAGCGGNCTGGGTCTTGAATCTTTTATGTAACCACAGGTACTGGTCTGGTTGCCTTCTTATTGCCTGTTCGACCAATATATTGATGGCCCTAGCATCTTCTTCCTGGTTACCACTGGGATAGTTCTCCAGCATAGGGCTGAATTCAAGATGGTAACCTGAGTTGTCTTCTTTTCGATAATGACTGAAAAATACGACTGCTGAATCATTCGCCCCGGCGAATCGACTAGTGGCAGTAATCGTAGCAGCTTTATTGCCAAAGAACGGTACAAATACTGAATGCTTAGCGCCGTAATCCTGATCCGGCGCGTACCAGAGAATATTTCCTTGCTTCAAAGTACGAATGGCGCTGCGCACGTCCTTTCGGTCAATCACATTAGGATAATGTCTGATTCTACCGTTGTACATGGCTGCTTCAAACAACGCGTTCTTGTTTGGNCGGTAAGTCACATCCATAGTGTGAAAGAGGTTAAAAAGAAACCCACCGAACTCTAATGTAGTGAAGTGAGCGCAGAGTAGTAGCACTCCCTTACCCATGGCAAGTGCGGCATTTAGATTTTCGAGCCCTGAAGTGGTAACACGGTCCTTGTAATCCTCCGGGTCACGATACCATGCGATAGCAATTTCAATNAGCCCGATACCGTTGGAAATGAANGTTTTTCTAGCGAGTTGTCGACGCTTTGAATCGGTCAGCTCTGGGAAACATAGATTAAGGTTTACTTCACAAACCTGGCGGCGATTACGGGCGAAATAATAGCTTAATATTCCCAATAACTTACCAATCTGAATTTGTAGTGCAAAGGGTAGATGTGCAACGNNCCACATAAAACCAAGCCCAATCCAGGTNGNCCAGTANCGGGGTGCGCAAAATTGACGGAGCGGAATTTTTTNCAGTGATGCTTCAGGCACGGAGCTAGCCTACTTAAAGGNAGTTCAAAGGCGGTTTGGCGCGAATTGTAGCAGATGCTGCCTGCAATCTCAGTTTCACTCGATATNGAGGAATATATNCAAAATAAATATAAATACCCACAAANAGCTTTTTANGNGNNTATATTAAGNTATAAAAACCCACNTTNTAGANTATAACTAGGATATTCGCATTCGGTTGCTAATCTACTCCTAATCCCTGCTGTGTTATGATCTGCCGCCGGGAAAGTAAGAGGTTTTGGCCTATTTTGGAGAGTTTCGTATGAAGCTGGAGATGCCACCGTTTCAACATGCCAGGTTACTGGTCATTGGTGATGTCATGCTGGACCGATACTGGCATGGCTCTGCATCACGCGTTTCACCGGAAGCGCCGGTTCCCGTCGTGAAAGTTGCTAATCGCGAGGATCGCCCCGGCGGAGCCGGTAACGTAGCTCTCAACATTGCCGCTTTGGGCAGTGCTGTTCGACTCGTAGGTGTTGTAGGTGACGACGAAACTGGGCTCGAGTTATATTCTCGGCTCAAAGCCGCGGGTGTCTATTGCGATTTTCTTCAGTCGGAGGAAAAACCCACCATAACCAAGCTGCGCATTATCAGCCAGCATCAGCAACTCATTAGGCTCGATTTCGAAAAAGCATTTGAAGCTTCAGATATCATTGGGTTGCAAGACAAGGCGAAATCACTCGTTGATGACTCACAAGTAATGGTGCTCTCTGATTATGGCAAAGGTGCTTTGCAGGACATTAATGATCTTATTGACCTAGGTCGAAGTAGGAACATTCCTATTATCGTCGATCCAAAAGGCACAGATTTTACGAAGTATCGTGGTGCCACACTGATCACTCCAAACTTAACTGAGTTTGAAGCCGTAATGGGAGGCAGCCATAACGAGGAAGAGCTTGTAAATAAGGGGCTGCGTTTGGTCAGGGAGCTAAACCTGGAAGCTATTCTCATTACTCGCGGTGAACACGGGATGACTCTAATTCGGCCGGATTCACCCGAGCTTCATTTGCCGGCAAGGGCCCAGGAAGTGTTTGATGTCACAGGTGCGGGAGATACTGTGATATCTGTACTGGCTGCCTCAATGGCGGCTGGCGATGGATTCGCGGATGCGACTGCACTCGCCAACCTTGCGGCTGGCCTAGTCGTTGGCAAACTAGGTACTGCCGCTATAAGCGGGCCTGAGCTTCGCAGAGCTATGTTAGCAGATCAGAACTCTGGACGCGGTGTTATGACAGCGGAGCAATTACAAATAGTTGTGCAGGATGCCAAAGCTCATGGCGAAAAGATCATCTTTACCAATGGTTGTTTTGATATTATCCATGCCGGCCACGTTGGCTACCTAGCAGTTGCGAAGCAGTTGGGTGATCGACTCGTTGTTGCGATTAATGATGACGATTCGGTGCGCCGGTTAAAAGGGGCAGGTCGCCCAATAAATCCAGTAGAACGACGCATGGCAGTACTCGCCGGGCTTGAAGCGGTCGACTGGGTAGTAAGTTTTTCCGAAGACACGCCGGAGCCGTTATTGGAATCTTTGCAACCGGAAGTGCTGGTAAAAGGTGGAGACTATACGATGGATCAGGTTGTGGGTGGGAGCTATGTAGAATCTTATGGAGGTATGGTGAGAGTTCTGGAGTTTCTAGATAACTGTTCAACGTCGGCAATCATGGAAAAAATGAAAGAAGTTGGGGAATAGCCTTTTGATATTTAATTCGCCGTGTTAGCTCAAACCTTTATACTTTTCACGATGTCCGAATTTGCTTTTAGGTGAGCGGCACTAATCGTTCCCACTATTACGCTGCTCACGCCTTGGTGGCCGAGAGCGAATCGGAGATTCTTTGTAACGTTAGCCTTCGTGCTAATGCAATCGTGTCCGCTGTTTAGCACTTTTTTGATAAGCACGCCTTTATTCAGTTTCACCGCGCGGTCTATTACGGCGTGATCTTTGTTGTTTGATGGGTTGTAGGTCACCATGACGACGTCTCCAATTTCTATGGCCTTCATACCACCTTCTACTGTTTTGGTCGACATGCCCACTGCTCGCACTATTCCTTGCTGTTTCAATGTCAACAGAGCATTAAGGCAACCCGTTGATTCGAGTATACGCATATCATTTCCGTCAGAGTGAATCAGCACAATATCTAAGTAATCCGTATTGAGATTACGCAGGCTGCGCTCAATGCTGTAATGGACATGATCAGCGGTGAAATTAAAGAAGGATCGTCCGTGTAAAAACTCCTCGCCAATTTTAGTGCAGATCACCCAATTGGCGCGATTGCTGAGCAGTCTACCTATGCGTTGCTCACTACTACCGTAAGCTGGAGCCGTGTCCAACAAATTTATACCCAGTGATTGGGCGAGATCGAGAAGGTTTATGATTTCTTGATCGGAAGGTAAAGAGAAACTATTGGGATATCTTACTTCCTGGTTACGCCCGAACTTAACGGTGCCTAAGCCAAGGGAGGAAACCTCCAAGCCTGTTTGCCCTAGCGGGCGGGTTGACAGTGTCACTGATTTTTAACTCCAAGGCGCGTTCGCGATGCTAGGTCGATTAAAGAGTGAATCCAGTTCAGCGCAGTGCTCTCTATCCGTGGCCTTTACGCTGGTAGCGTGAAGCATTTCAATAGTTTTATCGGCCAGTACGGGTGTTAGAGTAAGCTTTGTTGGCCATGCAACAAGCACATTTTTTTCTTCGATCAAACAGGCATCGTCCGGCCGATAATTATTATTGATATTGGCTTCAGCTCGATTTATTAAGAAGCAACCCCAGGTCGCTGTGTCAAACTCGATCCAAGGGAACAGCGAAAAGATTAGTTTTTTCGCAGCGTGTATCTGTTCTGTGGGCCCCTTCGTTACGCCGCTTTCAGCCAGTTCCCCGCCTAAATACCAAGTGGTGATGCCCATTTTGTCTTGGTGAGAGGTTATGGTCAGGCTAGGAGTCAAACTGAAGTTGCTGCCTATACAATGCATAAACACCATAGGTAATTTAGGCCTTTTTACATACACCATATTGAGTGGGCGAACCTGCGATTGTGGGGTTTTTAGAGCAGCCTTTTCAATCAGTGCCTGGTTACCTTCTCCTGCGCAGAAAATTATGCGCTGCGTCGCAATCCTAACTGTTTTGTTTTTCGTTTTTATTAGGGTCCCGGTTACACTTCCAGAATCATCCCTAAGGAATTCGATAGTGCTAGGACTAGTCTGATAAATTCCTTTGGGCTGGTGATCAGCTAGTATTTCAATAAGCGAAGAGGAATCTATAACAAAATCGGGTAACCGGTATAGCGTGCCTTCCGCAGGAGCATCGGCTAAGAATGAAGGATAATTGGATTCAGGGACGGCTCTAACGCGGCCAATTAAACTTTTACTGCCCAGAAAAGCCTTCAGCTTGGACCGCATACCCGTATCAGACCACATATAATAATGATCACTGGTGACGCGTACATTGGACAAATCGATATTGAAGGTTTCTTCTATACTGCCCTGCAAGCTATTACGCCAGCGCGCAGGCATATCCGCAATAACATTGCTGGCTCCAGTAAGGGATCCTGTCATGGCATACTTGAGACCACCGTGAATAATGCCCTGAGATGCAACAGTTTGGCCACAACCAAGGGTATTACTTTCAAGAAGGATGACTCCATATCCTTCATTACGCAATCGATTGAGTAACCATAGTCCAGCTACACCGCCGCCGAATACTACGATGTCGGTTGAATAGCTCAATGTCATTGGTTACCTTTACTAACTGAATATGAATGCGTTGCTAAAGCGACTAGAGTATATCGACATCAAATCTAATTTCCCAATAGCACCTTAAGGCGTCAGTCGAATACTAGACTTGCAATGTTGCGATTTCTATACAGTCTTTTATTAATCTTTTCAGTCCCGTTAATTTTGCTACGGTTGTACTGGCGTGGTTATCGGGTGCCGGGTTACTGGCAACGTATCTCGGAACGATTCGGCCGTTATACTCCATCCTCAGAATTTGACCTAGCCAAAACAACAATATGGATTCATGCGGTTTCCGTTGGAGAGACAATCGCAGCAGAGCCACTAGTTAAGGCGCTGTCGCAAACTTATCCCACTGCCCAAATCCTGCTAACGTATATGACCCCAACAGGAGCTGATCGAGTTGATGTCTTGTTTGGCGACACCATATTTCACTGCTACTTACCTTATGACTTACCCACAGCGGTCAATCGCTTTCTCACTCGCATTAAACCTAACTTGCTGATCATCATGGAAACAGAGTTGTGGCCTAATCTTATACACCAGTGTAAAAAACAAGGTGTTAAAGCCATTTTGGCTAACGCCAGATTGTCAGAGAAATCAGTCGCAGGTTACGCCAGGTTTTCTGGTCTGACTAAACCCATGTTGCAATCAATTAATGCTATTGCGGCGCAGTCAACGCAAGACGCAAACAGGTTTCAGGCCTTGGGGGCACCTGCGGATAAAATATCTGTTACGGGCAGCTTAAAATTCAATGTTGAACAAGATTCAAAAACTCAAGGAAATGATTCTTTTTTTAATTTCATAAAAAATTCAGGTCGCACAGTTTTGATTGCTGCAAGCACTCGGGAAGGCGAAGAAGTTAAGGTAATCAGCGCCTATAAGGAAGTACAAAGGACAATACCTAATACACTATTGCTGCTCGTTCCACGTCATCCGGAAAGATTTGCAGAAGTCGGGAAACTTTGTGAAAAAAATGAACTCACAACAATTTTTCGTTCTTCCCAACGACCCGCCGACGCTAGCACGCAAGTCATACTAGGGGATAGCATGGGAGAAATGTTCGACTACTATTCTGTCGCAGATATTGCTTTTGTTGGAGGAAGCCTTGTGGATACGGGCTGTCAAAATGTATTAGAACCAGCAGCACTTGCTCTCCCGGTTGTGGTAGGTCCTTCACAGTTTAACTTCGAGCAAATATGCAAGCAGTTAGAAAGTGCCGGTGGATTAAAAACGGTAGCTAACGAACAAGAGCTTGCAACATTCTTAGTGGAACTAATTGAAGATGAGTTCAAACGGAATCAAATGGGGTTGGCAGCCAGGTCAGTAATAGATGCCAACCAGCAAGCTTTGCCGGCTCTACTATCAGTAATAGAAAAAGTATTTAGTGAGTAAAATCAGAAGACTATTCGAACTGGCGTGTTAAGTTTTCCACTCCGGCTTCTGAAACTAGTACGTTATCTTCTACCCGAATACCTCCACAGCAATACAGCTCATCCACTAACTTCCAGTTGATTGCCTTGCCTCGCTCCTGACTTCTTTCTGGTTCCAGCAGGAATGGAATAAAATAGCATCCGGGTTCGATGGTAAATACCATACCTTCGCTTAACTCGCGCGTATTGCGCAGTGAAGGTGTATCGCTTGGTGGTGGTTTTATTGCACCATTTATGCTTTGTTGATGACCCCCCACATCATGCACTTGTAGACCCAATAGGTGGCCGACACCATGGGGCATAAATAAATGAGAAACATGCGATTTCATCAACTCTTCTGCGGAACCATGACAAATATCGAGTTCGATTAACAGCTGTCCAATTTTGTAAAGCGCAGCAAGATGAATTTCGGGATAGTTGACCCCCGGGTTTGCCATGGCTACCAGTTCCTGTTCGAGTATTTCCATCCCAGCCAATAAGGATTTAAAGGATTCATGCGCGCTCTCTTTGACTGTGGTGCGAGTGACATCGGAGCCATAGCCATTCACGCGGCACCCTGCATCGATCAATAAAACCTGACTGTGCTCGCTATTATTCCGACGCTTTCTCTGGTAATGGAGAATCGCCGCCTTCTCATCCAGAGCCACTATGTTGGTATAAGGGCTCTCTTCTTCCAACATGTTGCAGGCTTCCATATAAGTCATGTGTATCTGATATTCATTGCCTCCATTCAGAAAGCAATATCGAGCTGCGGCATGTCCAGCAATAGCTAAGCGATTCGCTTCTTTAAGTTGATTAATTTCATATGGCGTTTTATAAGCTCGCTGATAATCCAGATAATGGATGATTGCTTCAGGGTTAATTGCTGATTTATCGATACCAATTTCTGCTGCTCTCGATTCATTGGGGCCAATATAGCCCACTTCAGCATCGAGCAAATATTTTGCAATTTCCTGAACAGCCCCTAAACGAATTATCTGAAAACTGTCTGCCCACCAACTAGCATTTTTGATGCTCTGGTCGTACCAGTAATCTTCCGGCACGATCTGGAAATAAATAGGCTTTTGACCAGGAGAGAAATAGATAAACTGATCCGGCCGATTAATTGGTAGCCAGTGCAGGTAGTGGCCATATGCCTGAAAACAAACGCTGCGATCATCGGCAAAGTAATATAACTGACATCCGCTGTGCACAAGCAAGGCTTCAAGCGCTCTATCATTTTTTCGATAAAGAGCGAGCGCGCGCTGATAGCGCACTGTGAGAGAACGAATATGTTTTTGAAATAATTCCATAGTCAGTATTTAACTCTTGCCTGTTTCCCGACGGGGCTGCGAATTATACTGCTTCTTGATTCAATTAAGGCAAACTTATTTAGAAGGGTTCATGATATATTCAATGTTTACTTTGATGTTGTAAATAATTTTCATTTGATTACGAATTTTGGGGTTCGAATTAGATCAGCAAAGAACGGTCACGTTGCAATGATCTCCTCGAAAGGTTTAAATCTTATGCACTAAGTAATATTAGGGAGATAAAAATGGCTAACGCTCCAGTTTATATGATTGCCAATTTGGTCGTGAGTGATGTAGATGAGTACAGGAAATATGAGAAAGGATTTTTCCCAATCTTAAAACGGTTTAATGGAGAATTTATAACCGTCGATGATAGTCACGAAAATTTGGAGGGCAGCGATCCATTGAAAGGACGCGTCGTAATTTTTAAATTTCCATCGGAACAAGCAGCCAAAAAGTGGTACAACGATGAAGAGTACCAGAATCTATCTGAATTTCGACGCTCTGGCACCACATTAAAGTCACTCACAATGGTGCATGGTCTACCGCCACGAGAATAGCCCATGCATCAAAATTAGCGAACCAATATCATGGGGCTACTTAATAGCAGTTTTGATTAAAATAGATTGTTGGTTTCGCAATATTTAAAATTGAGTTGCTTTACCTGCGCTCTCCAAACTTTCCTTGGCCATAACTACTCTTCGTAATTTTCAATCGCCGGGCAAGAACAAAATAAATTTCGGTCACCGTAAACATTGTCAATACGGTTAACAGCGGGCCAATACTTGCTATCCATGTTACCACCCATCGGAAAAACGGCATGAGCTTTACTGTAGGGTCTGTCCCATTGATTATCTACCATGTCATGTATGGTATGAGGTGCGTGCTTTAACGAATTATTTTCAGCGTCTATTTCGCCAGATTCGACTTGCGCAATTTCGTTTCGTATCTGAATCATGGCCTCAATAAATCGATCCAGTTCTTCTTTCGATTCACTTTCAGTAGGCTCAATCATCAATGTGCCTGCAACAGGGAATGACATAGTCGGTGCGTGAAAGCCAAAATCCATCAACCGCTTAGCTACGTCCTCCTCACTAATGCCTGATGCTTGCTTGAGTGGGCGCATATCGATAATACATTCATGGGCTACTAAGCCACGGCTACCGGTATAGAGCACAGGGTAGTGTGGTGCTAGCTTAATTGCTATGTAGTTAGCATTAAGAATGGCAACCTGGGTGGCTTTCAAAAGCCCCTGGCTGCCCATCATGGCGATATACATCCAGGAAATTGGTAGAATGCCGCAACTTCCCCAAGGGGCAGCGGATACTGCGCTGTTGTCCGATTTAGGACCTTGGATTTTGATGACGGAGTGGTTGGCCAAATAAGGTTTTAAATGCTTTCGCACGCCAATGGGTCCCATACCCGGGCCGCCTCCACCATGGGGGATACAGAAGGTTTTATGCAGATTCACATGGGACACATCTGCCCCGATTTCAGCTGGTTTGACAACACCAACTTGAGCATTGAGATTGGCGCCATCCATATAAACCTGACCCCCATTATTATGAATGATCTGGCAGATTTCTTTTACTGCTTCTTCATAAACGCCATGAGTTGAAGGGTAGGTAATCATCAACGCAGCTAAATCATCTTTATGAGTTTCTGCTTTTGCTTTTAAATCTGTCACATCAATATTGCCGTCTCCGTCACAGGCGATCAGCACTACTTTCATGCCAATCATCTGAGCACTGGCAGGATTGGTTCCGTGCGCTGAAGTTGGGATTAAGCAAACATTTCGGTTAATTGCGCCTAGGCTATTGAGGTATTTCTTAATGGCTAGCAAACCAGCGTATTCACCCTGAGCACCGGAATTTGGTTGCATGCTAACGTTATCGAAACCAGTAATTTCCGCTAGCATGCCTTCTAGTTCAGAAATCATTTGTTGATAGCCCGCCATCTGATCTAACGGTGTGAAAGGATGGGGCTTAGCAAACTCCGGCCAACTAATCGGAATCATTTCCGCCGCGGCATTTAGTTTCATGGTACAAGAACCCAACGGAATCATCGTGTTGGCTAAAGATATATCTTTGTTTTCGAGTCGCTTAATATAGCGCATCATTTCGGTTTCGCTATGATAGTAATCGAAAACCGGATGTTGCAGATACTCGCTCTGCCGAATTAAATTAACTGGGATAACTGGCGCTATAATTCCTTGGGTGATAGCACCATCTATTGTCGAGATCGATAGTTTATTACTATCTTTGCCAAGCAATACTTGCCATAGTCTCTCGATATCGAGCCTGGTTGTGCACTCGTCTAGACTAACCCCAATTGTGCCATGATCAGTGAGTCGATCCATGCGCAAATTGATCCCCGCCAGATTGGCGCGTTCTATAAGAGCTTGCACTTGGTTGTCTGCAATATTAATCGTGAGAGTGTCGAAGTAGTTTTTGTTTACGACTGATAATCCTGCGCTTTTTAATCCGTTAGCCAGAATAACCGTCAGTCGATGAATTCGATCGGCTATTTTTTTGATGCCAGTAGGGCCGTGATACATTGCATAAAGTGCTGCGATATTCGCCAATAGTACTTGAGAAGTACAAATATTACTGTTCGCTTTTTCGCGGCGAATATGTTGTTCACGTGTTTGCAAGGCCATGCGGAATGCTAGTTTCTTACGGGCGTCAACCGATACACCTATGATACGCCCAGGGACTGCTCTTTTGTATTCGTCCTTGGTTGCAAAGTAAGCGGCATGAGGCCCTCCATAACCCATAGGAACACCAAATCGTTGAGTGCTGCCTGTCACAACATCCGCTCCCATTTCGCCAGGAGGTTTAAGCAATGACAGACTCATTAAATCTGCCGCTACTACGGCAATGGCATTATGCTTATGTAATATTGCTATGATTTCAGTGAGATCGGTGGCATCGCCCAACATGGATGGATATTGAAATATAGCACCAAATAAGCCTTCGGCATTTATGTCTTCGATGCCACCGATAACCAGTTCAAATCCAAAACATTCAGCCCGGGTTCTGATGACATCGATGGTTTGTGGGAAGCAATTCTCATGAACGAAAAATTTATTGGCGTTTCTGTTCTTACTAGTCCGCTTGGCTAAGGCCATGGCTTCTGCAGCGGCAGTCGCTTCGTCTAATAAGGATGCGTTGGCCAAATCCATGGCGGTCAGGTCTAAAGTCATTTGTTGGAAGTTGAGCAAACATTCCAGTCGACCTTGAGATATTTCTGGTTGATAGGGCGTATAAGCCGTATACCAGCCCGGGTTTTCCAGTACATTGCGCAAAATAACATTGGGGGTATAAGTATCGTAGTAACCCAGGCCAATGAACGAACGCGATTGCTTATTCTTTGCCGCTATACTTTTGAGCTTCGCCAGGGCTTCACTTTCTGGGATGGGATCCGGCAGTGATATTGGCTTGTTTGAAAGGATTGAGCTCGGAATGGTTTCTACTATCAGTTGTTGCAGCGATTCCAATCCAAGTTCGCGTAGCATTTCTGCGATTTGAACATCCCCGGGCCCAATGTGGCGGCGGAGGAATTCGTCCTGATATTGCAACATTTCAAGAGCTGGGACTGAATCATTTTGGGCGGAATTGGATGGCATGTATGAAGATTTGGCTGGTGTCTGCATTGATTCTTTCAATTTAGGTGTGAGTATATTAGCAAAAGTAAATTCTCGGAATACTAACCTCGCTTACTGGTTTTAATCGTATTCTAGCAAATCAGTTTCAGCGTTTATTCATCTTCGCAATGGTCGAAATATGCGCCTGCATCCAACAAATCAGCAAGCTTAGCTCCATCGCTGACGGTAATTTTGAAAAACCAACCATTCTCATAGGGAGATGAATTCACTGTTTCGGGGGCATCGATCAGAGCCTCATTGACTGCAGTGACCTCTCCAGAAACTGGACTATAAATGTCGGACGCGGCTTTTACCGACTCCACCACAGCCACTTCATCATTGGCGTTTACTATCGAACCGGGTTCAGGTAATTCGACGAATACGATATCGCCTAAGGAATCTTGTGCGTGATCGCTAATTCCTACAGTGGCGGTGCCATCGTCGTCGACTCGAACCCACTCATGTGTTAACGCATACCTTAAATCATCAGGAATATAACTCACGCAATGACTCCCTCATTTATTCCTTTCCAGGTAGAGCTTTAGTNTCTCGGTGTTTTTATTCGAATACTTTCTTGCCAAAGCGAACGAAACTAGGTTTTACGATTCGTGCCGACGTTAGTGTGCCACGCAGGTCAACTTCACAGGATTCGCTACTAATAGGTATTCTAGCTAATGCAATTGAATGCTTCAATGTAGGTGAAAAACTCCCGCTGGTTATAACTCCATCCCCTTTATCTGTGACTACTTTTTGACCTTCTCTGAGCACGCCACGACTTTCCAAGACTAGGCCGACTAACTCTGGGATTTTTCCGGCGTCGCGTAATTGCTTGTGAGCAATTAGCGCTGGCTTGCCAATAAACTCCCGATCAGCCGGCTCATAAGCAACTGTCTGATCCATGTTGGCGGTAAGAGGCGAAGTCGTTTCATCCATATCGTGGCCATAAAGATTCATTCCTGCCTCAAGCCTGAGCGTGTCTCGGGCACCTAACCCGATCGGTTTTATCCCAGCGGCCATCAGTTTGTCCCAAAAGTTCGACGCTTCTTCTTCTGGGAATATGAACTCAAGACCTTGCTCACCGGTATAGCCGGTACGAGCTACGAACCAGCGATCTATTTCGACACCTCGAAAATATTTTAGTTTGCGAATCTTTTTTANNTCATCACCTGACAAAATATCGCACACTTTCTCGATAGATTCAGGTCCATGTACCGCTAAAATAGCGAGATCCGGCCTTTCCTCGATTGAAACGCGGAAGCCATCAGTCTTTTGAATCATCCAACGCANATCTTTGGCGCGAGTAGCGCAGTTAATAACCACCCGAAAGCCAAAACTCATGCGATAGACAATTAAGTCATCTAAAATACCGCCGTCATGATTCAGCATTGCGCTATAGAGCGCACGGCCAACTTTCTTCAGCTTCGCTACATCATTNGCCAATAAATAACGCAAATACTTCTCAGCACCATCACCGCCCACATCGACCACCGTCATGTGAGAGACATCGAATACTCCAGCGGCGGCCCGAACCTGATTATGTTCTTCGATTTGTGAGCCGTAATTGATAGGCATATCCCAGCCGGCAAAATCCACGATTTTGGCNCCAGCATTGATATGTTTGTGGAAGAGAGCGGTCTGTTGTCCCACCGGCGNTTACTGCAAATCAACGGAATANAANGAGNTTAATNTTACCTATTCACTGAGGNTTTTGACAGGGTTNAAGTNNACGTTTGAACTGTAACAGGGTGCANTATNTTCTGANNTTATTCTNGAGTNTTCTGGNCNAGCTANTNANCTAANACACNCGAAATGCTGAGNCTTAAGGTAGCCAGGCATAGCTGAATTTGGCAAAGAATGTGCGATTCGTATATTCGATAGAATTATAGTCATCATTCTGAAAGCCAGAATCGGAATAACCAATGAAGAAGCGAGTCGCTGCATTCACCTTGTAGCTATAGAGTAATTGAGCACCTAAATCTTGGGATCGACTGTTTACTGGATATAGATAATTATCTTGATTTCGCTCTCGATCAGCATATTGAATCGTGAGCCGCAAAAAGCTACGGGTATCAAACTGGTAGGTCGCTCTTACATCGGTAAGCTCGGCGGTGAATAGATGTTCATTATCCGATTCAAAATCCTGAAATTGNTGCCCAACATCNATCAAAAAATGTCGGCCGAAACGATANCGAATTCTTGGCCCCCAACGTTTGGAATNACCTAACCTNGTGTTGGCAAAATCTACAACATCTTCATAACGAATTAACGAGCTAATGGTTAGATTAGGTGTCGGTGAAAAACCAACATTAATCATATTGAATTGTTCGTCGAAATATTTCCCATTCCAGTAGGTTTCGCTGCCCCCAAATAAACCGTTTAAATATGACTGCTTGGGCCCATTCATATTAAGAAAGAATTCCGTCTCTTCTTCTAACTGTAATCCTGATTGATCTTCGGTGCGATCATAGTCTGCNGCAAACCGAATGCGACTAAAGAACCCATCNCCATCCCAACGCCAGGTGTGTCCGACTGTAGCAACTATGTGTTTGAAGTCGACTCGATTTATAAAGCCCAAATCTGCCCTGAAATCGTCTCCCCAATCGTAGTAACCAAGCCGCCAGTCCCACCGACGATCACTATGCTGATACTCAATCACATGGCTGATATCGCTAATGCTGGATTCTTGTGAGTACTGATCTTGAATCATNAAGGGATAGTTAGAACTGGAATGCATGCTCTGTATTGAAATGGTGTCGGAGTCAGTGGGCCGCAAAGAAGCATCAATGCTAACTACGGTATTGTNGTAACCAGAACCGCGTCGATTAGTAACTAGCGCACCGATTGTTGAGTTCTCAAAGAGATCCATGCGGTAGCGACCTATGGCAACTTTACTTTTCATGTTTTCAATGGATGCAATGCGAGAACTTAAACTNTTCGGAATAATGAAGCTTGTGGTTTCATCGTTCGCGGCCACCACGCCATAGGTATGATNTCCGGTTTTACCGGTTAGCTTTAAACCGTACTCGGGTGATGCGATATTTCTTGTATGTACCAGGTTTTCGTAAGTGTCAAAGTAGTCTGCCCCATCGAGAAAAAAAGTTCGACGCTCAGGGAAAAATAAGCTAAAAGTATTATTAACATCCAGTTGTGTGCTATCTGCCTCTATTTGAGAAAAATCTGGATTGATTGTTGCATTTAAATAAATGTCCTGAGTTATACCCCAACGAACATCTAGACTTCCTTCCGGATCAAAGCCCTCTCTTTCCCAATCACCTATAATTGGGTCGCGGTTCTCGATGGATGATGCCGTTGCCGTTGGAATGATTTCTAAATTGCGGGTAGGCTCTAGATCTCCAAATCCTTGCATCTTGCTAATTTGACATAGATAGCAGGACACATCACGATCCATTTCCTGACTGCTGATCATAGTTACGCGATCACGAGGATATTGTCTTCCGATATCAACACCCCAGGTTTGGATCGAACCAGTTTCTGCGAACCGAAGCTGCTTCAAGGGGATGGAGAGTTCGACGGTATAACCATTCTCGGTAATCTGACCAACGCTATCCCAAATTCCATTCCAGGATTCATCTTCTCTCTGATTGACGTCATCATAGATAGAGTCCATTTGTACGCCCAATGGATTAACATAAAATCCAAACGCGCGACGCTCATCGTTAAAAGTATCCAGCGTGATACCTATCCAATCGCCACTCCAACCGGTGTCCCGGTCTTGGTAAAACCCGCGNATCTGATCTGGATCAGGATCTTCAGCGATAAAGGCGATATAGAGAGCNTCACCGTTTTCCATGAGCAGCGCTTCCGCAAATACCTGTGCTTCTAAGTTGTCTCCAGGTTCGACTTCGATATTGACAGGAATACGCGTAGCTTCCTTCCACTCGTTAGCTTCAACAACCCCATCGATTGTTGGGGNCNTAATAATGCGGGGGATGTTAAAGTCAGGCGGTGTTTGTGCAGCGGCTAATCTTGACATTATTATCAGAACTGCGCTGACACAAAAATAAGTAGGGGACGGGGTATAACTCTGTGCAGGCACGCATACTACTCCGCTGTTAAAATCTCAGGTATCTTTCTTAATTTCGNGTGAATACTTAAATCGCAGTTTAATCGACAATGGCATAGGAGTGTTTGGCAATTTGTAACTGAATATTTGNCGCAAGAAAACAGNAAGTATTACCGATTCCTGTTTTGGTCGTATCGATTACAAATTAGCAGCGGCTTCAAAAATGTCATCAAAATCTGGCCGTGCTCGATAGCCTTCCTCAGCAAACTTAGCTTGAATTACGCCATTGGGGTCTAACAGGAAAATGCCGGGATGGGGTACGCCGTAGGCACGTGATCCAGGGTCATAATCTTCATTCAAAATACCGAGTGCATTCACGTAGGTGATGCCTTCGTCATGGAGAAGGGGGAATTCAATACCTTGGTTTTCTTCTACTATCTTTAATGTATCGATAGAGTCGTAAGTCATCGTTGCAATGTTGATGCCCATTGCCTTAAATTNCCCACTAATTTCTATCAGCTGCACGAGCTGGGCTTTGCAGAAGGGTCACCAGTCAAAGGATCGGCTCAGCATAAAGAGCAGCCCCTTTTCGCCTTTTAAATCATCAAATGTGCGCAAAATTCCGTTTTGATCTTCAGCTGATATTTCCGGGATAGACAATCCGACGGAAAAATCTGGNGCCCAGACATATTCCTGCGCTAAGGCAATCTGAAAAGTACCCCCTAGGATAAGGGCAAGNAGTATTTTGCTCCTTAACACGAAACACCATTGGCGGGGTTTAGTCATAATTTTTACCCTTTTTCTTGTTAAGACAGGAGTAAAGCNTCTAGTAGTTTATATTACCCGACAAACNGGGAATTCCTCACAATAAATATAAAGCGATTATGGTTCTAGTCGATATTCGCTAGGAATCGTTTACTGCGTGGCAAATATTTATTGGTGCTGTCAAGGGAAAACACTACGGCATTGGACCGGCCGATTATTTCGCCGCGTGGCACAAAGCTGTATACACGGCTGTCGGCGCTGTTATCCCGATTATCACCCAGCACGAAATACTGACTTTCGGGCACGATACTTGGTCCATAGCTTCGACTGGAAAGATTGTAGAAACCACGCGATAACCTGGCGTGGTGAACCTTATCCGGGAGTTCCTCGAGGATAGTGACAGTGTCTCCTTCGCGGGATAGTACCTGGTAACTAGCTGGTTGTCCGTTAATTACCAGAGCGTTATTGTGCATATAGATCTTATCTCCAGGTACGCCCACGATTCTTTTCACGAGGCGTTTTCCTGCGCGTTTTGAATCGATAATTACGATATCCCCTCGCTTTGGATCGGAAATCTCGGCTAGAGAAATTTCGGTCCAGGGAATCTTTATATCGTAAGCTAGTTTGTTGACCCAAACTTTGTCCCCATCCAGCAAAGAGGGGAGCATAGAGGCACCTGATATCGAGCTCAGATCCGCGATAGCGCTCTTGAAGAAAACGATGCAGAAAAGCAACAGGAAAAATTCGCGATTCTCCTTCCAGAATAATTTCATGTAACCTCGCATTCGGCTCGGTAACTTGTTGAGATTGTATTGATCAAAATGGTGNGGTTCAGTCATAGCTCAGTTAACTTNAAAAATCTCTGGCNACAAACTATCGGGCTGATTGAGCCATGTCAAACCCAAGGTCTCTATTTAGGACATATNTCATCAAGCTTCGCTTGTACAATTTANGNTTTTNTTGGAGATTGTGCCGTGCTTGCANGGAAGGCCATCTTTAACTGCNTTTCAGGTTGCAAATACTGANAAGCTNCAATAACTNGTATAACAATACAGTANTTCGNCTATTCAACGAGTAACCNGCGGCCCTAAACGATTTTCACCCCGTCTGTCGGAACTGGTTTATTGCCGAGTTCGGAGCACCAACGCCGGCTCAAGCTGAAGCGCGGTCAGCAATGGAATATGCAACAGATGCTGCGAAAATGGAATTTTCCGGCCCGCTTGCGCAGTTATATTGGCTAACGCTAATGCTTAACGGTATTGTTTTGTTACGCCTCTCTTTAAAGTAAAAACCCCGTTACCGCCAAAGGCGATAACGGGACCTTCTACATATGGGAGCTAGAGAATGCCATTAAGTATGGCCATTCTCCTCCAGTTATTCAACTCAAGTCGATAGTTTCTCTACCAACGTCAGAAGCGATAACCAGAG
>NZNL01000074.1 GCA_002694855.1 Gammaproteobacteria bacterium | reverse complement strand
CCAGCTTGTGCTTTATCGAGCCATTCCTGAATATTTTCACCGGCAGGACAGCCATGATTGCAAGGCGGAAGAAAATCCTGAAAAACGGGGAGCATCTCCGGTACTGCCCCAGTGCCAAGGCTCTGGGTCAGGTCTGGTGGGGTAGTCATATCTGTTTTTTCCACAGTCATCCCAGTAGCACACCCCCTTATATTTTTAGTCTTGTAGTTTTACTATTTTTAGCCGTAACTGTCATTAATAGTTTCACTATTTATCAATAATTTTATTAGAAGGAAAGTGGCATATTTTTCTGAAAATCTTGTACTATTTAACTCAATAGCGCATTGTTAGGCCATCTCATTGAAAGGTAAATTCCACTTATGTTTGTCTTTTCCAGGGATTTTTTGAATGCGTATATTGATACCCCTTGCCTGCCTTGTATTGTCCCTGAGCTGCCAAGCACAGGACGCCAAAATGATGCAGGCAATCCAGATCCAGGAGTTTGGCGATCCACAAGTCCTGCAAGTTAAAGAAATTTCGATACCCGCTCCTGGGCCAGGAGAACTGCTGGTTCGCGTGCATGCAGCGGCTGTGAATCCCGTTGACACATCGATAAGAGCGGGCCGAGCCGGAGGGTTATCTGGTGCATCACTTCCCTATGTGCCAGGATTTGACGTCAGCGGCACCGTAACAGCGATTGGCTCGGACGTGGTCAATTTTAAAGTGGATGATGAAGTCTTTGCCATGGTGGACCTGCGTCGCGGTGGAGCCTATGCCGAGTATGCCATTGTCCTCGAGAACGAAGCTGCCCTTAAACCAACACGAGTAAATCATGCTGAAGCGGCAGCTATACCTCTGGTCGCGCTCACTGCCTGGCAAGCACTGTTTGAAGTAGCAAAACTACAAAAAGGCCAAACAATTCTCATTCATGCCGGTGCCGGCGGTGTTGGCTCGATAGCGGTCCAACTCGCCAAATGGCGTGGTGCACACATCGTTGCCACCGCGTCCGACTACAATCATAATTTCCTGCGAGAACTTGGCGTCGATGTTCCTGTGGACTATCGCACACAGAACTTCGAGGACTTTGCCAGTGATGTAGATGTTGTATTGGATCCGATTGGAGGAGACACACAGGTGCGGTCTCTGCAAATCCTCAAGGAAGGTGGTATTTTGGTTTCTATTGTAGGACTAACATCAGAAGGCAGAAACCCTTCCCGCAATGTGCGTGCCACATCGATACTCGTGCGGCCGAATTCAGTTCAGCTATCCGAGATAGGTGGATTAATTCAAAATGGAATAATCAATCCGATTGTGAGTTATCGATTTCCTCTCGAACAGGCTCCGCTGGCCCATGAGCAAAGCCAAACCAGAAGAACTCGGGGGAAAATAGTAATTGAAATTGATTAAAACTGAACGGCTCGGATCAAATTTTTCTCAAAACTTTGGTCTTTCTAGTTAGCCGTGGGCCGGTGATTACAATCTAAGCGCAATCAACTCACCCGAATACCCACCACCACTAACAGCGAGCACGATGTACTGTTCACCATTAAGCATGTAAGTCATAGGCGAACCACTCTGTGGTGCAGGTAATGCCACCGCCCCTACCTCAGTACCCGTTGTCTTGTGATAAGCCCTTAACATTGCGCGCCTAACTCCATTTTCATCAACTGTCAGTTCGCCTTCACCTGCAATTAGCAAAGTCTTGGTAACCAGTGTGCCTACTGACGCGTTCTGACCGGTACGCGGCAAATCAATGCCCTTTAGCATAGGATGCTGAGCAACCCTGTCAGGTGTCTGACCATGTGGTATTTGCCACGCTATTGTCCCTTCCCTTAAATCTATGGCAGAAATAGTTCCATAAGGAGGTTTGAGCAGAGGAAGACCCTGTACCCTTATACCGATTGGTGGAGTCCCCCTAGACGACTGGGGTCGTTGGCGCTGGGCAGGACTAAATTCAGTGCGACCTCCCCCTACAGAAGAACCGGCTCCCCCAGAAGTCCGAGGTCCTGTTGCTGCATTACCTTGAATATAAGCCATATCCGATTGGCCAGGGTACGGCGGCACCACTGCTAGCCCTGTTACCGAGCTATTTGACGATACATAAAGGATATTGGTTTCCGGATCATATGACCCTCCTGGCCAGTTCGTCCCGCCACCGGTAGCCGGTGCCATTAATATGCCAAGTGGGCCATCGATATTACTTACCACAGGGGGAGTGAATATAGGACCAAGCTTATACCAACTGGCTATTTCGAGAGCCTCTGCCCTTAATCCTGGAGTGAAGTCGATCAAATCATTTTCGGTTACACCTTGACGATCATATGCAGGTGGCCTAGTTGGAAATGGTTGTGTAGGTGAATACCATTCGCCAGGTACATCACCGATCTCAACCGGCCGCTCCTCAATTGGCCATATGGGTTCACCGGTAACCCGATCAAACACATATAGAAATGCTTGCTTGGTGGGCTGCGCAACAATCTTGCGCAATTGGCCATCAATCACCACATCTGCCAGTATCGGTGCACACGGAATATCGTGGTCCCAGATTCCATGGTGCACTAGTTGAAAATGCCATTTTCGCTCACCAGAATGCAGGTCAACCGCTAATAATGATTCTGCAAATAGATTGTCTCCGGGGCGGTAACCACCATAGTAGTCTCCAGTGGCTGTCTCGACAGGCAAATAAACGGTTTCCAGTTCAAGATCAACAGATATTTGAGCCCATACCCCTGTGTTGCCTGTATAGGAACTCGAGTCGTCCAGCCAAGATTCGTTACCATACTCGCCCGGCAACGGTATGTTGTGAAAAATCCAAAGTCTTTCTCCAGTCCGCACATTAAATCCGCGCACATAGCCCTTTACATTCTCACGGCTCCTAGGATTACCACCCGTGCGATGTGCCGCCCCTATGATAATTACATCTTTAGCAACGATGGGAGTGGCATGTAAACCTATTTCGCCTGTAACCAGATCAATCTGTTGATCAGCGTTCTGCTTCAAATCTACTACACCATTATTTCCAAAGGTTTCCACCGGCAGTCCAGAATCCGCATTCAGTGCCACCATTTGGTANCCNGGTGTGACGTATATAACTGTGGATTCGTCTTCGTTCTGCCAAAAGGCAAGACCTCTACCTGATAGCTGGCGTGGCGCGAACGCACCCCGTTCACCCTCATTCATGCTGTATTTCCAAAGCAATTCTCCAGTTTCAGCATCCAGGGCGACAACAGCNCGACGTGATCCGGCCGTCGTGTAAATAATACCGTCCACCATTAACGGGGTGGCNTGGAANCGNTACTCAGGTGCTGGCCCGAGATTATCGGTCTTGAAGCGCCAGGCAACCTCCAAATCTGAGAAATTGCCGGCGTCAATCTGATCTAGAGCAGAATAGCGCGTGTGCCCCAGGTCACCTCCATATGTTGGCCACTGCCCGTCTGGCGCTCCGTATTGGGCGAAGACTGAACTGGAGAACAAGCACAGCACTAGCAGCATACGCATAAGGATGTTTGTCATGATTAGCTCGTTATTTTGACTATTAGGAAATAAGTACATTGTTTGTTTACCTATAAGCTTGCATCGAGTCTAGCATAGAATTTTCCTTCCCATCAGCTACGTTGCTAAGCCGCTCAGCCATTGTAGGAAGGAGAGACATCTCCTTGAATTTGCAGTAATATCACAGGGATTAAGGGCTATTGAAGATCCGTACACAGATGCCGAAATTATCGTTAGCCAATATCTTCCTTGTCGTTTGCTCGACCCTTATTCCAGNTATGACTGGCGCCCAGCAAATTGATTTNTCCCAGCAGACCTGGTCAGCTGAAATCATTCGTGATCACGGACAGCCGGTTATTCCTCTATTCGATGGTTGGTATCCTAACGAAGACGGCACTAGGACTATGTGCTTTAGCTACTTTAATATGAACAGGGAGGAAGCTGTTGATATCCACCTGGGTAAAGACAACCATTTGAGTGATGANCGTTTCAAAGCTTTGGTGCCAACTCACTTCGACCCCTTGCCACCACGNTATCGCCATGTGTTCTGTGCCTTTACCGTCACAGTGCCGGAAGATTTTGGGCAAGATGAAAGAATTACCTGGACCCTGACTAGTAATGGTCAAACGCTAAGCGTACCCGGAAAACTGTTAGCACCTTATGTACTGGATGAACCGNCCTCAGATGGCCGTGGNAACTTGGCGCCCCTAGTCAAGTTGTCACCNANTGGTCAAAATATTCGTGGCCGTACTGGCATTCATACNCCCCAGCCAATAGCCGCTACCGTCGGGGAAACTCTGGAACTAACTGCATGGATTGAGCACCCAAANGAGGAAGTATGGGTAGGNTGGTCACACCACAGTGGCCCCGGCAAAGTGCAATTTGATCAAAAAGAACACCAGGTAAAAACCTTGATCGGTTCGACCCAGGTTCAGGCCACATTTAACGACCCTGGCGAATATGTAGTGCGTATGCAAACCATCGACAATATCGCTGCGTTCGAGTTTTACTGTTGTCATACCAACGCTTATTTTCACATCAACGTGAGCAACTAACTAGGAGCCGCGCATGATTCGTTCTAGATATCTGTTTTCTTTCAAACTAAGTATNTTTCTGCTGGCGTTTGCATTGCCAGCTCTTGCGCAAGATGCTCCGACCTATTCGAGGGACGTGGCGCCGATTCTGCAGCAGAAGTGTCAAAGCTGTCACAATCCAAACGGTATCGGACCCATGCCACTAATGAATTATGGCCAAGTGCGTCCCTTTGCTGCATTNATCCAAGATCGAACCAGCAANCGAATCATGCCNCCCTGGCATCTGGATCCTACTATCGGTATCCAGGGNTACAAGAATGACAATTCTCTGAGTGATAAGCAGATCGCNATGATCNCNGCATGGGNTGAAGCGGGCTCCTTGGAGGGTNACCCNGCTGACTTGCCNGTGCCGATAGATATTCCTACCGGCGAAGAATGGCAGTTAGCTGACCAGCTTGGACAGCCGGACCTTGTCATAAAGTCGAAACCTTATGACGTTATTGCCGATGGTCAAGATCAGTGGTGGATGCCAAATGTTCCCTTTGAAGGCCTTGAAGAAGAACGTTTCCTCCGAGCTGCGGAATTCAAACCTTCCTACCCCCTAGGTAAGAAGGTCGTTCACCATGGCCATGCAGTACTGATTCCTGAAGGTGAAAGGCGCCAGGTAGCGCTAGCACGTTACGGTGTGGGCAAATCTTGGGAAAGATTTCCGGAAGGNACAGGCATGCGNGTTCCACCCAATGGGCGNATNGCNTGGAACCTACATTANTTCCCCGTAGGTGCCTCTGGACAAAATGATGTCGTCGAGGTTGGCCTATGGTTTTATCCCGAGGGGGAGCANCNTGAATTTGAAACNNGCGGTGAGGCGATGTTTCGTGTGGATGGNCTGAAGGGAATGGCGCGTGGACAAGACATTGTTATTCCACCTCATGGTTATCAAGTATTGCAGGGTACGCACCGATTAGATTCGCCTGCCATCATTCATAGCTATCGNCCACATCTACACATGCGCGGNAAAGTTATGACCATGGAAGCGATATATCCTGATGGCACAAAGGAAGTACTTAGCCANGTTAACAAGTACAATCATANCTGGCAGATNGCNTACATCTANGAAGACGATGAAAANCCACTCTTNCCAGCGGGCACTATTCTTCAATTCAGNTCAGTATTCGATAATACNGCGAATAATCCTATCAACCCTGATCCNGAACAGTGGGTGGTGTTCGGCAGACGCGGCGTCGATGAGATGAGTCACGCCTGGGTAGGCATAACCTACGTTAACGAAGAACAGTTTGCGCAGGTTATTGCCGAACGACGAGTACAACAGGAAACGNTNCGCCTCAATTAATCGCTACTGCGACTGAAACCATGTGCTTTCGTTGTCTATTACTGGTCTGTTTACTAGCTCCTTCAGTGGTAAACGGCCAGCAATTGCTGCAAGCTCCTTATAGTCCCGTTCAAGCCTCTAATGGCGCCACNCTATATCAACAGAACTGTGCTACCTGCCACCTTTCCGACCTACAGGGCTCATTCGAAGCACCGGCACTAAATGACACCAATTTCAGGAGTAATTGGACCAACCGCGGTGTGAATGAACTGCTNGACTTGTTGCGCCGCACCATGCCTCCCCAAGCCCCAGGGTCCTTAGATGAAACGGGTTACCTACAGATAGTCGCGTTTCTGTTACGTGCAAATAATATTCGAGAGAGTTCAATCGAGCTAACAGCGAGTGATAATTCCGTGGTATTTCTTGAGAATACCGGTAACGTGGTGGCTCAACAGGATCAGCGCTCCCCAGTACCCGGTATAGCAGGCACAATAGCCACACCCGGAACTCGCAATTCAGTACCTGAAATCGCAACTGTTTACCGGAGTGATCGCGCTATAACTCGATCTTTTCGCGTAGTGCCTAATTTTCAGAATGTGTCGACGGAGGATCTAATTAGTCCTAACCCGGCCGATTGGACCTATTGGCGGAGAACTCCAAATAGCCAGGGTTTTACCCCGCTTGATCAAATCAACAAGGCCACTGTAAATAATTTAAGCCTAGCCTGGGTGTGGGGCATGGAATCCGGCAGGAGCCAACCTGCCCCTCTCGTAAAAAACGGGATCGTCTTCGTTCCAAACTTCGGAAATGTAGTACAAGCTCTGGACGGAAGAGATGGCACTTTATTATGGGAATACCGTCGACAGTTTCCTGAGGGCGGGCGACAGGGTGGGCATCTCCGTACACTGGCGATGTGGGAAGACATGATTTATGTCGCCACCACGGATGCTCACTTGGTAGCGCTGGATGCTCGAACCGGGGCTGTGCGTTGGGATGTAGAAATCGCCGATGATACGAAAGGCTATTCCAATACCAGTGGACCAATCGTAGCAGATGGTAAAGTGATCAACGGTATCACTGGCTGCACGCGTTTTTTCAAAGACAGCTGCTTTATTACCGGTCACGACGCACGCACTGGCGAAGAACTCTGGAGAACCTACACTATTGCCCAACCAGGCGAAACAGGAGGTGAAACCTGGGGTAATTTACCCCTGGAATACCGAGGTGGAGGTGACGTATGGATGACCGGTAGTTGGGACCCAAATCTGGGGCTAGTGTTCTTCGGTGTCGCTCAAGCCAAACCCTGGATGGCGGCGAGCCGCGGGCTAACCACCGAGGACGATGCCTTATACACCAATTCGACTCTAGCAATTAACCCTGACGATGGCGATATTGTCTGGTATCGCCAGCATGTACCAGGGGAGTCATTGGATATGGACGAGGCTTTCGAGCAAGTACTGGTAGACATAATTGGTGAACCCTACCTTCTCACAATTGGTAAGAGTGGCATATTGTGGAAACTCGACCGGCGTACAGGGGAATTCCAAGGTTTGAAACAAACCGTGTTTCAAAACGTATTTTCGGAAGTAAACCTGGAAACGGGTCAGGTGCGTTATCGAGATGATATTCGGAATATGCAAATAGGTGAATGGCTGTCCGTGTGCCCATCCACAGCAGGCGGCCACAACTGGCAAGCCTCTAGTTATCACCCTCCAACCCGACAGCTAATTATTCCGCTTAGTCAATCTTGCATGGAAATGTCTCCCCGTGAAATAACATTTGAAGTAGGTTCCGGAGGCACTCAGGCAGACCGGGTCTGGATGGAGATGCCCGGCACCAGCGGTCTATTCGGTAAACTCGCGGCTATTGATGCAGAAACTCTGGATGAGAAATGGAGCGTGGAACAACGAGCACCTTTTCTTACTGCTGTCCTTTCCACAGCCGGCGGACTTTTGTTTGCCGGAGACTACAATCGTTATGTACACGCCTATGACATTGACACCGGCGAAGAGTTATGGAGGACGCGCTTAGCGACTTCCGCACAAGGCTTTCCCATTAGTTATGAAATTGAAGGAGAACAGTACATTGCAGTCACTGCGGGTCGACAAGGTGGTAGCCCATGGCGTATCGGTAGTTTCCTAGCACCAGAACTTGTAAGCCCTGACGGACATAATGCTCTCTACGTCTTTAAGTTAAACTAGGAAAATAGAGATCTTTCTTAACTCGTTTGGCAAACCTGTGATTACGCAAACAAACCTTCTTCATTTGCGAAGAGGATTCTCGGTTGTTAAGCTGATCGGTACCACATGAGTCTTGCAACGAAAATTCTCATAGCACTTGTGCTTGGGCTAGCCAGCGGCATAGCCTATTCATTATCCGAAACAAGTTTCCTGCATTTTCTGCCTACGCTCATCGAACCAATCGGCACCCTTTGGGTGAACGCCATTCGCATGACAGTAATTCCACTTTTAATGGCTTTGTTACTTACGGCAATAGCTGATCAAAATGCTAGTAATTGGGTTGCTAAACTGGGAGCAAAGTCAATTGGATTGTTTATCGTCATGACCCTGGGTTCGGCACTCCTTGCCCTTGTTGCCGCGCCACCTTTACTTGCTTTGTTAGAGATAGACTCAACTGTCAGCCGGGAACTTCTAGAAAGCACGAGCAGAGATTTTGGTAGTGAGGTTATCCTCCCGCCGTTCAGAGACTGGATTGTCACACTTATCCCAGTGAACCCGTTCTCCGCTGCGGTCGACGGATCCATATTACAATTGTTGGTATTTACAGGGCTATTCGCTATTGCTCTTTTACGGATCGAAGATAAAAAAAGAGAAACCGTAGTACATTTCTTTACCGGAATAAAGGAGGCCATGTTCGTTCTGATAGGCTGGATCATGGCGGTAGCGCCGATTGGCATTTTTGCCTTAGTTTTCTCTCTCTCTGCAACTCTCGGAGTGTCAACCATCACCCTATTAGGATCGTTTATTTCAATTGTATGTAGTCTGATCGGTTTGCTCATCCTGTTACTGTATCCACTCGCCTTTTTTGGCGCTGGCGTGCCACTGGGCAAGTTTGCCAGAGCTCTCGCCCCAGCCCAGGCGATCGGTTTCAGTACACGATCTTCGCTTGCAACACTTCCGGCAACATATGCAGCCGCCGAGGAGCTCGGTATTTCCGACAAATTAGCCGGCGTAGTACTCCCTATTGCCGTAGCCCTTTTCAAATTCGCATCGCCCTTAGCGCGAACCACTGGTACGTATTTTATTGCCGGGCTATACGGTATCGACCTAAGCTTTATTGAACTGAGTACCATTGCCCTGGCAATAGGTCTGCTCAGCTTTTACTCTCCCGGTATTCCTAGCGGTGGATTACTGATTATGGCCCCAATCTATACTTCTCTCGGACTGCCTGTTGAGGGTATCGGAATATTAATCGCCGTAGACCTCATAGTGGATATGTTCATTACTACCGCTAATGTCACAGCAAACGTTACATCCGCAGCATTGCTTTCCAAATTTCACAGAACAAATCATCAACAATCCCTGTAATTCCGTTGACAAAGTCACCACCCTTGATTTAGATCAAGTGTCTCAGCTTTCATCTTCCAATGTGCACCGCCAGGTTTTATATAGCAACGTCGCAGTATTAAGATTCTTTTCTTAATGGTTCTTTATGATCCGCAACACAAAGCGATCAGTCACGCCACGAATTTCCGGCGCAAATACAGTTGCGCTGCGATCGTCTTCAATATTACGTAACAGCTTGCTGCTTGCTTCAACAAACATGCCTGCATTCTGCGCATCAGTCACAACCTGGGACTCCAATGCACGATGCAGCGCACCATTATCGTAAATTGGATGACCAGCATGTTCGATAATGCCGAGCACACCCCCTATCTTCAGCACACGGCGCATTTCCGCGAGAAAATCGACAACTGCATTTGAGTTATCTGAGCGATAAAATTCATGGAATTCCAAAGCGATCACTGCCGCATCCAGCGAATTAGCAGGTAAACCGAGATCATCGGGATCCCGGGTCACACGTTCAACATTAGCCAATCTATTATTGGCAAGTCGTTGATCGATAGCTTCAGCGGTCCTCTCCCCCCGATTACCAGACAGCGATGCAGCAGAATTCTGCATATACACTCTGCCATTAGGGCCGACCGCATGGGATAAAACTTCAGTATAATACCCAGCCGCCGCTACTAGGTCGATTACAGTCATCCCATCTTCGATTCCAAGAAAATCCAGCACATGTGCCGGCCTGCGCCCCGCGTCGCGAGCCTTGTCTGCTTCCGGTCTGCCCACATCGTTACCCAATGTCGCTGTTAATTCTATTATATCGATTGCCTGTGCCACATTGCTGAAACCTATTAGCAAAGACATGAGAACTACTGGTAAATTTTTCATAGCATCCATCCTATCGTTTTATTGTCATTCAATTAAGCTGCCCGAAACCAAGCATAAGCCCATTCGATAGCCATTTAAACTATTAAGAACTCTTCTCCTCGTGCTCTTGATCCGTTTCTCCATACAGTTTGAATTGCAACTGAGGTAGACTGTGACTATGCCGCACATTCAAGAGGATTCTAGAGAACCCCCTCAATTTGAGGGTGAAAAAGTACTCTCCGTTACTAACCTTAATCGTATGGCAAAATTGCTTTTGGAAGACAACTTCCCAGCAGTTGTTGTAGAAGGTGAAATCTCCAATCTCGCAACCCCTGCATCCGGTCACTGGTACCTAACCCTCAAGGACAAGACTTCACAAATCCGTTGCGCCATGTTCGTCAATCGCAATCGCGTAGTGCGCTTTAAGCCCCAGAATGGTAAACAGATAATTGTGCGTGGGCGGTTAAGCATATACGAAGGCCGGGGGGACTATCAGCTAATAGCAGATTCCATGGAAGATTCAGGCGATGGCGCCTTACGCCGGGCATTTGAGGAGCTGAAATCCAAACTACAGACAATTGGCCTGTTTGACGAAGATGCAAAGCAAGAAGTTCATTCCAGTTATGACCATATCGGCGTAGTGACTTCCCCAACCGGGGCTGCAATCCGAGACATACTGAGCGTTTTTGAACGCCGGTTCCCAGCTACCCTCGTCACACTATTCCCTGTCTCAGTACAAGGTGCCGAAGCGAAACAGGAAATCGTTAATGCAATCGAAACCGCAAACCGCTTACGTGGCAAGCTGGGTGTGCAGGCACTTATCATAAGTCGTGGCGGGGGCTCTCTAGAGGACCTGCAGGCTTTCAATGAAGAGGATGTAGCTCAAGCTATTTTCGCCAGCGATCTACCCATAACCAGTGCTGTGGGCCATGAAATCGATTTTACAATTGCCGATTTTGTAGCCGACTTACGCGCACCAACTCCTTCTGCCGCCGCTGAACAGTTGAGTCCCTCTCAATTCGAGTATCTAGAAATTCTTCAAAGTTACCTACAACAATTTACTCGAGCTATCGGAAAACGACTTCAGAGCACCGATCGGACACTTGCGTTGATGTATAGGCAGCTTAAGCGCCCCGATCGACGACTTCAAGAACACGCTCAGAAACTGGATCGCTTTGAAGGTCAGTTGCAATTGGCCATACGCAACCGAATAGCCTTACAACATTCGGANCTATTGCAGNGGAAGCGCGGACTGCAATTTAGTACCCCTCTATCACGGATCCGNCAGCTACTCGATCAAGTANGAGCCAAACTGAAGACAATGGAGCGATCTATGCAGGCCGATGTGCAAATTCGTCAAGCCAAATTAAGCGAGTTAAGCCGGGGCCTGGAAGCTGTTAGCCCTCTGAATACGCTTTCTCGCGGNTATAGCATCACTTACAATGCCGATATGAAAGTAATACGCCAGAGTGACGATGTCAAAATAGGTAGCGAGATTACTTCCCGGCTTAAAAAGGGCAGCATTGTCTCCACTGTGAAAGCAACCTTAAATGAGGATTCCTAAGTTGGAGATCTCCAGATTCAAACAGGTTTTATTAGCTGGAGCACTTATAACAGTATCTCATCTTGCTTCAGCCGCATTAATAGTAAACAGTCTGCCTCAATCTTCTATGGTACCTGGAGGTGTCGCAATTATTCCTACGGGTGTAGACGCCATAAGCGGACGTTATAAAGAGCAACGCATATTGCTAGCTAATTATAACGAAGACCAATATGCAATCATTGGTATCCCCCTTAACGCCCATAGCGGTTCTCATCAGTTTGCTCTTGAGCTGGCGGACGGTCAACGAAAGTTATTGCAATTTTCCGTCGAAGATAAGGTATACGTAGAACAGCACATTACGATAACCAATGAACGCCAGGTAAATCCCAATTCTGAAGATATGATTAGAATCACACAGGAAAGTAGTGAAATGAATCGTGCTTTTTCCAGCTGGGATGAGGACTTAACACCGGTTTTCACCATGCAAGTACCCGTAAAAGGCGTTAGAAGTAGTTCGTTCGGACTTAGACGTTATTTCAACGGCCAACCACGTAATCCTCATTCCGGAATGGATATCGCTGCTGATGAAGGCACACCGATTTACGCGCCTGCCCCAGGGATCATCTTAACTACCGGCAACTATTTTTTTAATGGCAACACCATCATTCTGGACCACGGTCATGGTCTTATCAGTCTTTATTGCCATATGAACACCATCGAAGTTGAGCCCGGCACCCGGGTTGATAGTGGCACCCAAATAGGTAAAGTGGGACAAACAGGAAGGGTTACAGGACCTCATCTGCACTGGAGTGTTAATCTGAATAATACAAGGGTAGACCCTTCTCTATTTCTATTAGACTAAAAGGTTGATCGGGAAGCTCCGGTACTATGCTACCCACTTCATTTGCTAGATGATGTATTCCTNGTTGATTTACCTAGCTATACTCTAACAAGTCACGNGAAACCAGACAGATGACCGAATCTAGGCCATCCGCCAAAGAATAATTGAAATCCTAGTGTAGTAATTAGAACTTAGATGCAGGAAATTATTAGAGATGAGCAGAAGAGAACAGCAACTCAAGATAAAAAGCCAAAAACAACACGCGGCTAAGCAACGTGAACAGTCAAGGCGGCTCCTGATTAAAGTAGCGTTGTTCGGTGTTGCCCCCGTATTACTCCTATTTGTTTTATACACACTATTCAATCAAGGCCCTACCTACTCTCCGGTAGAAATTGCTGAAAACGAACATATTTTTGGCCAAAGAAGTAACCCAGTTTCTATTGTGGTATATGCAGACTTTCAATGCCCAGCTTGTGCAACTGAGCATCAAGCCATGAAGCGACTATGGCCGAGTATTAGCGACAAAGCTCACCTTATATTTAGGCATTTCCCTTTAACAGCGACACACCAGCATTCGTGGACNGCAGCGCTTTACGCTGAAGCAGCTGGCAGACAAGGGCAGTTTTGGGAGATGCACGATTTCCTATTTGCTGCCCAGACCATCTGGACCCGGCTACCCAGAGTTGAAGACGAATTTGAAAGTTATGCGCTAGAACTGAACCTTGATCTAGAACAATTAAGTGCCGACTTAGAATCTGATGAAGTCATTCTGAAAGTGCGCAATGATCAGCGAGGAGGCAATGCTTCAGGTGTGCGTTCCACCCCAGCAGTATTTATAAATGGCAGATTACTAGCCAGCCCTAGCCGAGCCCGAATCCTGGAAGTAGTGAATGAAGAATTTGAAGACGGCTCAAAACGTGTCGCCGAATGATTATTCATGGCTATCACCTAATACGGATAAATGTATATACATGAATGCCATGAAGGCAACTATAGAATGACCGTCTTGCTACTTATTTCGTAGCAGGAGCAACTAGTCACGGCCAAGCGGCAGCCCTGCTGATTAGGTTACATTCTGAGTTGTTAACCAATAATCCAGACCCTGAGCATTCAGTTCCATATCGAAACTAATAAGATGACGGATGGTCGCAACATCAGCGCCGCAATGCTGGTCCAATAGATAATTGATACTATCTTGAAGAATGCATTCGCTGATACGCTTGCAGCGGTTTTCCGAGCTGGCGAATTCCTGAGCAATTGCTGCATAATCCCTGATCGCCTGCCGCAGTAATTTGGCTAAACCCTCTACGCCTTCAAGCATACCAAAATGGGTGATGAATACCCTAGCTGGACTCAGCTCCATTAATTTATCAATAGTTTCCAACCAGGCATCAGGGTCAAATTGAACAGGCGTGGTGGGCGGGAATATAAATCTCCTTCGACCTAGATTTAATTCCGGATAACTGGCTCCAAAGGTATCTCCTGTGAACAAGCCACTACTCTGCTCATCATAGATGCAGTAATGATGCCTGGCATGACCAGGAGTATCGATAAAAAGTAATTTTCTACCATTAAAATCCAATTCGAAACCATCTGTGGCTTCCTGTATTCGCTCTACAGCAACCGGGATCAATTTTCCAAACATTTTTTTGAAGGCTTTCTCGCCGTAAACTGCCTGAGACCCTTGCATTAACTTAGTGGGATCAGCTAAATGACGGGCAGCACGGGGATGGGCCAATAGCGTGGCTTCTGGAAATTCTTGCATTAATTTTCCGGACGCACCAGCGTGATCGAGGTGTACGTGAGTCGGCATAATATAGTTAACTTTTTCGTTGGCTATACCCTTGCGCCTTAAGACTTCTTGCAAGATAGAAACAGAATTGTTGGTGCCAGTATCAACGAATCCCACCATGCCATCGTGCTCTATTAAATAGCAGGCAGCCAGCCCCGATCGGTATAACTGGGTATCAATGCAGGTAATTCCATACCCTAGATCGTGATAACGAATTTCATCCGACAAGTACTAATTCTCCTTTATATCAGATATCTGGCAATTATTACGGCGAGGGATATTGTTCCAGACACTGAAGAAAAGTATTCCGATCAATATTGCCACCAGAAAGAACAATAGCAACTGTCCTGTCTTTTACTACCAATTTGTTGGCCAGCAGAGCGGCCAAGGCAACCACTCCTCCTGGTTCTACTATCAGTTTAAGGTAGCGAAAAGCGTACGAGATTGCATGCGCCACATTGTCTTCGCTCACGACTAGAAAATCGTCCACCGTTTCACTATTTATCGACCAAGTAATTTCTCCTGGTGTCGTTGCCATTAGCGCATCACACATAGTGGGCACAGAACCATCGATCCTTACCCTTGTGCCGGTGCGCTTGGATAATAAATGATCGTCATAGTTTTCCTGCTCAATGCCATAAACTGCAGTTTCAGGNGATATTGCCTTAACTGCGNTGGAAGAGCCNGCCAACAANCCTCCCCCTCCACAAGGTATGAGCACCTGATCAGGGACAGNATCCAGAGCGGCAAGCTGCTCCATGATCTCAAGCCCNCAAGTACCTTGCCCCGCAATGATATCCAGNTCCTCAAAGGCTGGTACTAATGTTGCACCCGTGCTNANTGCGATATTTGCTGCNATATCCTCCCGAGATTCGGTGGTNCGGTCATAAGGAAAGATTGTTGCTCCTAGCTGCTCTGTTCCCTCCAGCTTTAAAAGTGGTGCATCCGTTGGCATGACGATTGTGGCCTTGATACCCAGCAATTTTGCCGCCAGCGCTATTCCTTGAGCATGGTTTCCAGAGGAAAAGGCAACTACACCTCGCGCGCGTTGCGTTTCGTCCATTTGACTTAGTCTGTTGTAGGCTCCGCGAAACTTGAATGCACCAATATGCTGCAAGCACTCAGGCTTAATATAGACCNTCGCGCCCACCTGTTCATTAAGATAGCGATTCTGGTGAATTGGTGTCTTGACCGTCACANCTCGCAATCGCTCAGCAGCCTCNCGAATATTTTGTATANCGATTGACATGGNTTTATCTTTTTAGGTATTTACGATTTTTTATAATCTTACGCTTCCTAGCTACCTGCTTGTTAGTAAGNTGCTTTTCACTCTTAATGTAAGGATTATCGTCGNTACGTAATTCGATNCGNACTGGTGTGCCTTCTAANTTTAANNTTTTCCTGAATGTCTTCTCCAGATAACGAGTNTAATGANTAGGAAGTTTTCCCNATTGTTTNCCATGAATCACGATAATTGGNGGATTATGCCCCCCTGCATGGGCNTAGCGTAACTTGATTCGACGGCCATTNACGANCGGCGGAGCGTGATCAGCTACGGCATTCTGTAGCACTCGGGTTAATCGGTTTGTTGTTAATTTTTTGCGGGCTGAATTATANGCGGTATGTATCGATTTATATAAATCTCCTACCCCAGTCCCATGAAGAGCAGAGATAAAATGGATTTTNGCAAAANCAACAAAGGTGAGCCGTCGACGGATTTCTGATTTGACCAAGTCTTTCCCTTCATTATCCATACCGTCCCATTTATTTATCGCGATCACCAGTGCCCGGCCGGTTTCAATGACATAACCTAATAAGTGCAGGTCATGTTCCACAATACCTTTATGTGCATCGAGTATAAGAATAACAAGGTTTGAATCCCCAATAGCCTGCAGAGATTTCACAACGGAAAATTTTTCAACTACCTCCTTAGTTTTGCCCCGCCGTCTAATCCCTGCAGTATCAATCAGCGTATATTTTTTCCCTAGCCGTTCAAATGGGATATAAATACTGTCGCGTGTAGTACCAGGTTGATCGTACACAACCACTCGCTCCTCTCCCAGCATACGATTAACTAGAGTGGATTTTCCAACGTTCGGAAGCCCCGCAATTGCAATTTTTATTCCTTCTCTTTCTCTTTTAGGATATGCATCCTCGTCGGAATCATCGAACTCATCGAGAATGGTGGTAAGCATAGTTTTCACACCACTTCCCTGAGTCGCTGTGATAGGAAAAATGTTTGCTATGCCAAGTGCATAAAATTCAGCTACTGCCTCGTTCTCATCCATACCATCAATTTTGTTTACTACAAGGTAGCCGTGCTTGTTTTGCTTTCGCAAGTAATCCAAAATCATATTGTCATCGGCCGTTAACCCATCACGGGCATCGACCAGGAACAGGCAGACTGTTGCTTCAGCGATGGCCTGCAAGGACTGCGAGGCCATTTCTTGATTAATACCTTCGTCGCCGATATTTATACCCCCAGTATCGATAGCTATAAACGACTTCCCGTCTATACTGCCTTCACCATACTGTCTGTCACGAGTTAAACCAGGCAAGTTCGCCACGATGGCGTTGCGAGAACGGGTCAGCCGATTGAAGAGAGTAGATTTACCTACATTGGAGCGCCCAACGAGAGCGATGACTGGCCTCATGGTATTACCCTGTCTGAATCGTCTTCGGTGGAAGGGCTAAACCTATCGCAAGGATAACGCAGTTAGCCTGCCACTGTTACCATATACGTACAGCCAGCCGTCCTTAACTAAAAGATTAGATCTGACGCCATCACTATCTATACGGCTCCGACCAACGATCCGACCATCGATCTGAGAGAGCAAGTGTAAATAACCTTCGAAGTCTGCTACAGCGACATAGTTGTTTATTGCTGTTGGGGCAGTAATGGCTCGATAAGCCAGATTTTCATTCTGCCACACTACATCGTTGCTATTGTCTCGAACGGCAACAATGTGGCTACGATCATTACAGTAGTAAATATTTCCAAACCCTCGGTCGAGGCCGTGATAGCTAGAGGCTTCCATCCCCCAGACTATTCGCCCTGATGCAATATCAAATGCCATCAGATTACCCTGATAGCTGGAGGCCAGAACGCGATTACCATCGAGCAACAAATCACCATCAACGTCAATAACACGATCGATGTCATATTGCCCTTCTGGCACTGCTACTCGCTCTTCCCAGCGCCAGATGCCGTCTGAGGCGGATACCGCAACCAGTGTGCCGTTACTAAATCCAGCAATGACTGCGCCTGTGGATGTAATCACAGGCCTGCTAGTTCCCCGTAACGTTAATGCCGGTAGGTTTGTTTCATAAATCCAACGCTGATTGCCGTCTTGAATATCTAGCGCCAATAACTTGCCATCTACGGTCTGCGCGACAACTACATCACCATTAGTCTGCGGAGGAGAAAGAACTTCGCTCGATACAGCCTTGCGCCAAAGCTCATCACCTGTGGCCTGATCGAGGACTACGATCTCAGCTTGCTCGGTACCGACCATAACTAGGCCACCTCCTGCTCCAACCCCACCAGTAATTACGGTACGCAATCGCTTACGCCAGAGTATGTCACCCGAGTCAGTTGCAATAGCCGCAATATCACCATCTTCACTGGCAGCAAAAATCAGATCCCCATCGATGGCTGGCGTAATTTCCGTGTAATTACTTCCTTGACCATTACCAATATTCACGCTCCACTCGGTTTGCAAACTAATTTCAGCCTGGATCGCTTGTAATTCAACTGGTGGATTTACCTCGTCATCGCCACCAAACCAGTTAACGGGGTTCCAGCTAAAACTGCCGCAAGCGCTCAAACTTGAGAGGACAAATAGTAGGGTTAGCACCCTAACAATTAGGGCTTGTTTTCTAAGAAATTGGATTGGTAGGAGTTTCATGATAGGCCTGAATATTCTCTAACTCTCGTCGGACAGGTCGTCCAGCTTCATCCGCAATCCATCGGTGTTGGAACCCGCTTGCTGAGCAGCGATATAAGCATCTCGAGCATCGACAATACGCCCCATGGTCGCATAAATATCTCCACGGAGCTCGGCGAAACCTGCCTCAAAAGTTTTCGGATCGATACTATTTACTAAGTTTAGTGCACGTTCCGACTCACCTTTGGCTAAGATAACTCTTCCCAAACGCAGATTAGCAGTAAGTATCAAACCTTCATCAGTCCGGCTAAATAGACTGTCTTGCCGGTTATCGAGCATCCATTGCAGGGATTCCTCCGCGGCGCCAAGATCATTAGCATTAACGGATTGTTGAGCAGCAAACAAGGCTCCATAGAGGGCATAAACGGAGCTGGGATAGTCAGCCTTCAACAGCTCGAACAAGTCCAGTATTCGAAGACTTTCCTGTTCGGTTACTGGTACCCCAGGTTCTGAAATCGCCAGTGAAAGGACCTCTTCATATAGATCCGAGGCTGTCTCGGCTTCTGTTGCCTGGGAATTTTGCCATAGTTGCCAGCCAAAATAGCTCGGAAAAACTATTACAACGAGTAACGCTAATTGCTTCCAGTTTTCATGCCACCATTTCTTAATGGCTTCTATATTTTCTTCTTCTGCCGCGTCTAATGCCACGACCCACTCCTAGGCTTAACCATTTGTAGTACTTGAATACTCAGA
Source organism: Gammaproteobacteria bacterium (assembly GCA_002694855.1). Taxonomy (GTDB): domain Bacteria; phylum Pseudomonadota; class Gammaproteobacteria; order Pseudomonadales; family Pseudohongiellaceae; genus UBA9145. The sequence continues at coordinate 71 of NZNL01000074.1, read as the reverse complement.
TCGCGATTTTACAGGTTTGTTTCGCTGGGGGCACGATAATCGGCACTTAGCTGCCTGAATTTTGCAGAAAT
>NZNL01000073.1 GCA_002694855.1 Gammaproteobacteria bacterium | reverse complement strand
TCGTGGTGAAAAATTTGGAGGGGGCTGGTACAACATTTTTTAGAGCTAATCTGAAATAGCAAAAAAAGCTTGAAAATCACTAGATATTGTTTGACTTTGCTTTATTAACACTATATGTTGCGATGGATTCTGCAACCTAACTTATTGAAATATCTGGGCTGCATATACTTTATAGGCAATAACTCGATAAGATATTTCGCAAAGCACGTCACCTTTGAAAGAACAAAAAAGAACAAAAAATAACAAAAACCATATGGCTCTAAACCAACGGCAATAGAAGCAACAAACAAGTATATAAAAAATACCACAAAACGATAGTTGGCATTTTATTTGGTAGAAGGTGGGGTTATAAAAAATGAATAAACTTGCTCAAGTGGTAGTCGAAGAACTCAATACGGATTCCTTGCAAGAGCGGGAGATCAAAAACGTCCAGCAATATCAAAAAAAGAAAATGGAAGCCGGGATCAGAATGAAACTTGATCAGTTCGCCAAGGAATTATCAGAGGTAAAAAAACAGAGAGAAGGAAGCTGGCTCAAAGATCCCATGAGACACGTTCACTGAATAATCATTTGTATGTGCGGTCTTTAAATTTCTTTCCGGAAAATCAAATAAATTGTAACTCAGTCTTGCTTTTAGTCGATAAACTCGGCCAAATTGTAGCTCTTTAGTTTGACAGTTTTGATCGGTTTTAGCCCCATTAATGATCGGTCGACTATCAGGAGTGATTTATGATTAAGTTTGAGTATAAATTTGTGTTCGTGCTTCTCTGCTCACAACTAATCGGCTGCGTGACAAACGGTGCATATTCACCATTGCTGAGAGCTGAACCTGAAATCGGATCAGAGCTTAATCGCGCTCCGCGCACTCTGAGGCTCTATTTTGATTCGTTACCCAATGTATCTCAAAGCAGTCTCAGGCTTGTCGGTCCTAATGGTGAACATCAGTTGCGCGGTTTACATACTATGGCTGATAATGATCTGATGATTGAAATTATGGAGCCAGTTACTATAGGCGAGTATCAATTAGAATGGGTTACTGTAGTTGAGAACGATCCCTCGACTTACTCGGGGGTATTCAACTTCACGGTCCTCAACCGTTGAAAATTAGCGACTGTGCTTGCGACTAAGCGAACAGAACCGCAAGGNAATGGTGCCCAGAAGAGGATTTGAACCTCCACGGCCATNAGGCCACTAGCACCTGAAGCTAGCGTGTCTACCAATTCCACCACCTGGGCGTAAAGTCTATGGTTTNAACAGTGGNCCTGCTTGTCTTAACCGGCGGGTTAGAGACAGCTTGGNTGNAGTGCTCCANTTTANTCCACCATCGNTCACAGAAAGATGTTGTTAACCTCCGCTAAATTAGAACTCAGTATAACCTGCTTGNCTCACNCACCCGAGTCCGGGAGCGCCACTTTATCGGGGCNGCTATCCAGTGTCAATATCCATGNGTCACAGACATTTAGGAGCTAGAAGTGTATACTTCGCTCATTCCTAATGCCCTCCCCAAAATCTAAACTCAAGAAATCGAGCCATTCGTTCTCTCAGAGCGAATCGAATGTCTATACCCCAAAAATCCCGAGTAGGGATGCGATTATTAAGCACCTCGAAGAAGTGGGTAAGCCAATAGCGCATGNAAAGCTCTGCAAGCAAATGGGTCTTAAGAAAGAACAACAAATTGAGGGCCTGCGGAATCGCTTAATTAAAATGAAGCAGGATGGACAAGTAATTAGTAATCGCCNTGGCGNNTATGGACTGGCTGCCCACATGGATCTTATTAAAGGNCGAATCAANGGAANCAAAGACGGAGCTGGCTACTTTATTCCAGACGANGGCTCCGACGATCTTTTTTTTGGTCTGCGCGAAATGGAAAAGCTTTTTGACGGTGACCAAGTNCTAGCNCGATTTACCGGATTCGACANNCGTGGGCGAAGAGAGGGCACNGCTGTTGAAATTTTGCAGCGCCGACATACTCATATTGTCGGCCGCTTTTATCACGAGCAAGGCTTTAGCTTGGTTATACCTGACAACAAGCGCATTAACCACGAGATTCTGGTACCCAATGATCAGACAGCGAACGCAAAGGAAGGGCAGTATGTGGTGGCAGAACTTGTTAAATACCCAGAAAAAAGGCACAAAGCTGTCGCAAGAATCGTTGAAATACTTGGGGACATAACAACTCCGGGGCTAGAGATCGGCATTGCGGTGCGTAGTCATGAGATACCCAACAAATGGCCGAAAACCGTTAGTAGAGAAATAGCGCAGTTCCCCAAAAATGTNTCTGAGCTNGAGCGCGAGGGGCGTTTCGATCTGCGTGAAATCCCATTTGTGACGATCGATGGCGAAGATGCNAAAGATTTCGATGACGCTGTATTTGCTCATCTCCATCAACGTGGCAATTGGACACTGTACGTGGCGATAGCCGATGTTTCACACTATGTGGCAGTGGGCAGCGGCCTGGATAAAGAGGCAATTAATCGGGGTACTTCAGTGTATTTCCCTGGGCACGTAATTCCAATGTTGCCGGAGAAACTTTCTAACGGGCTGTGTTCGTTAAAACCCAAAGTAGATCGACTGGCAATAGTTTGTGAAATGCAGGTTTCTGTTAAAGGAGAAATGACAGATTACACCTTTTATGAAGCCTTGATACATTCTCACGCTAGGTTGACTTACACGGAAGTTGCTGAAATTGTCCAACAAGCCGAGACAAACGCGGCGAAAAAAATGCAGTCGCGACTCAGGAGGCGGCGTAATCTGGTGGTTAACCACCTCGATAATTTATATCACCTCTCTAAGGTGCTGCGTACTAATCGGGATCGTAATGGTGCATTGGAGTTTGACACTGCAGAGACTCGCATCATCTTTGGTGAAGACAAGAAGATTCGCGAAATTGTTCCGGTAGAACGAAACGATGCTCATCGTCTCATCGAAGAGTGCATGTTGAGCGCAAATGTGGCAGCAGCGCGGGTGCTTGAAGAACACAAGCTTCCTGCCCTGTATCGTATTCACGAAGGACCTAGTACCGACAAGCTGGAGAGCCTTCGCGAGTATCTAGGTGGGCAGGGGCTTTATCTGGCTGGCGGTGATAAGCCATCCCCAAGAGATTACCAGCAGGTGCTTCAGGCAATTACAAAACGGCCAGATCGGCATCTGCTGCAAACCATGTTGATTCGTTCCATGATGCAGGCAGTGTATAAGCCAGAAAATGAGGGTCATTTCGGGTTAGGGTTTTCAGCGTACACACATTTCACCTCGCCAATTCGACGTTATCCTGATTTGTTGGTACATCGGGCAATACGCAGTTTGATACGAAATCACAAAGGAGTTCATGTGCAAAGGCACAAAGCTGCCTCGCGATTTTCGAAAGATGAGATCTATCCATATAACAAAGATAATATGGTTCATTTCGGTGAGATTTGTTCGGTGGCGGAGCGTCGTGCGGATGCAGCCAGCTACAGTGTGATCGACTGGTTGAAGTGTGAGTATATGCAAGATCACGTTGGAGACGAATTTGAGGGCGTGATTGCGGCAGTAATGAGTTTTGGGCTGTTCGTAGAACTGGAAGATATCTATATAGAGGGTTTGGTACACATTACTGAACTTAGCAATGACTATTATCATTTCGATCCAGTACGGCATTGCTTGGAGGGAGAGCGTAGGCACAAAGTGTACAGTCTCGGCGATACTGTGAAAATTAAAGTAATACGGGTGGATCTAGATGAGAAAAAAATCGATTTGCGAATTGTAGGTAGTAAGACGAAAGCAAAGAGGGCAAAGAATAAGAATAGCAAAACAAATACACAGACCGATAAATCTAAAANCTCTGTTAAAAAGAAAAAGTCGAAATCATCAAGAATTCATAAATCCCAAATGTCCACGCCTAAGAAGATGAGCAAAAAGAAAATTAGTAAAGGAGCGCATAATAAAGCAAAGAGAAAGACTAGAACCGCACGGCGCCGCTCTTCATAAGCCTACAAACGACAAGTTACGAACTAAATGGCAAAACAATCTCACATGACTATAGGGATACACGCAGTGATGGAACTGTTAAAACACAGTTCTGAAGATGTCACCCGAGTAATGTTTCAAGCAGAACGCAGGGACAAGCGCCTGCAGGAGCTTCGGCGCATTGCGAAAAGCGCACAGATACCCACTGAAGAGTTGGGGAAGGAAGATTTGGACAAAAAGACGACGGGCGTACATCAAGGGGTAGTCGCACTCTTTGAGGGAGAGAGCAAATCGCTGGACTTAGCGGCGCTGCTTCAACTTTTGAGAGANCTGGACTCGGATCCTTTGCTCTTGGTGCTTGACGAAATTACTGACCCCCACAATCTTGGTGCTTGTCTGCGCTCAGCAGGTGCCGCCGGTGTGCACGCCGTAATTATTCCCAGAGATCGCTCCGCCAACCTGAATGCAACCGTCAGAAAAGTTGCAAGTGGGGCGGCAGAAACAGTTAACCTGGTTGTGGTCACTAACTTGGCACGCTGTTTACAACAACTTAAAGAGAGAGGCATCTGGCTGGTAGGAACTGATGCGAATGCAGAAAAGTCTCTTTACGAGCAGGAACTCGCTGGCCCTCTTGCGCTGGTAATGGGATCGGAGGGCAGGGGATTAAGACGCTTGACCCGCGAAAAGTGTGATTTCCTAGTTTCTATTCCAATGGCCGGTGCGGTCAGCAGCCTCAATGTCTCAGTGGCTACAGGCATATTGTTGTTTGAAGCGATCAGGCAACGCCATATTAGACTAAATTAGGCGAATTCAGTTGCATCCAATACCTACATTTCCTAGAATCCCCTTTTTCCCGCTGGTGGAGACATTCTCCATCCCACATAACTCCTTGTCTTACCACGCGCTCTAGCGTTTGTTGGAAGACTGCACCCAAGAGGAGTCTCTATGAGACACTATGAAGTAGTATTCCTGGTACACCCGGACCAGTCCGAACAAGTACCCGGGATGATCGAGCGCTATACCCAACTTATGGCCGATAACGGTGGTAAGGTACANCGAACGGAAGACTGGGGTAGACGTCAGCTAGCCTATCCCATCAATAAGATTCACAAGGCCCACTATGTTTTGATGAACATTGAGTGTAGGGGTGAGACGTTTGAAGAGCTGTCCTCCTTGTTTCGATTTAACGATGCAGTTCTGCGCAACTTAATGATTAAATGCAAGGATACCATCACAGAAGAATCTCTGATTCTGAAAGGTGAACGAGAGACCAAAGAACGGAAAGCCCGTTCCGAGGCAAANCGCAAGGTTGAAGAAGAAGCTGCTGCTGAAGCTGCTACCAAGGCTGCTGCTGAAGCCGCTACCAAGGCTGCTGCTGAAGCCGCTACCAAGGCTGCTACCGAAGCTGCTACCGAAGCTTCTTCAGATGAAGAGGAACCGGGCCCGGNCTCTCCGGCAATAGAAGATAGTAACGCTGACATGCAATCTGAAGAAGAAACAATCGATAGCAAAATCGAAGAAATCGCCGAGGTGTTGCCGGNTGAAGATGGGGCTAGCCCTGATACAGATTTGAAAGAATAATAGTTTTCTCGTTATATTTTACAGGAATTAAATTATGGCTCGTTATTTTCGTCGGCGTAAATTCTGCAAGTTCACCGCAGAAGGAACCAAGGAAATAGATTACAAAGATCTGGAAACCTTGAGGGATTACATATCCGAGACTGGGAAAATTGTCCCGAGTCGCATCACTGGTACCAAGGCTCGTTATCAACGCCAGCTAGCAACGGCAGTTAAGAGAGCAAGATATCTGGCGCTTATTCCGTATACGGATAGTCACCAGGTTTAACTGGGAATCAAATGCGCGGCCTCGCTGAATTCGTAATGAGCGGTAGGAAGCAGGCTATAATGGCGGTGGTATTCCTTGGCCTAATTCCACTAGTTAACTTACTAAATCCAGTAGTTGTAGGATTGATGGTACTGCGCAAGGGAGTTCTGGAAGTAGCTATCATATTTGCCTGGGCAATATTGCCGATCGGAGCCTGGGCGATTGTTGGAGATATAGCCCCTTTGATTATGCTATTTGGTATCAGCGGCCTAGCTTGGTTGCTGAGAGAGACAGAGTCCTGGGAATTTACTCTATTGGCAACAATCGCAATTGGTCTGAGTGTAGAAGTCTATCTTCGCTTGCAGCCAGCTGTACTTGATGGATTATTCCAGCAGTTGGAGTTGTTGCTGGTCACTAACAACTTACAGGGAATACAACTCGAAGATATACGGGAAAGTATAGGCAGTTTCATTGGCGTTGGTTATATGTTCTTGGCAATAGTTTTATTGATGCTGGCGCGCTGGATGCAAGCTACGCTTTTCAACCCAGGTGGCTTTCAGAAAGAGTTTCACCAATTACACATAGGACAAAAAATGGCATTGGGTTTGGCAGGACTCATATTTCTGGGCAGCTACCAGCTGGTAATACCGCAAAGTTGGGTTTTTTATTTTATTTTACCATTGCTATTTTCTGGCATAGCTTTAATGCATGCAGTGGTGGTTAAGAAAAAACTGTCAAGCCTGTGGCTGGTAATTTTTTATATTTTGCTAATAGTATTGCCGACGGTGTTGCAGTTGTTAGTATTGTTGGCTCTAGTAGACAGTTGGTATGATTTCCGATCAAGGTTGCAGCAGTCTACCTGAAATACATTTTTAGCAAACTGATATAGCTAAACGAGTAAAAAAGAGGAAGGAAACATGAATGTTATTCTGCTGGAGAAGATTGGCAAGCTTGGGGAGATTGGGGATACGGCCAACGTAAAAGCAGGTTATGCCAGGAACTTTTTGTTTCCCCAAGGTAAGGCAATTCAAGCCACAAAGGAGAATTTGTCGGAGTTTGAACAGCGTAAAGCCGAGTTAATGGCGGCGCATGACTCTAAGCTTGCTGAAGCACAAAGCAAAGCGAAGAAGGTTGAGGGAGCTAGCCTCAGAATCGAAGTCAACGCCAGCGACGAAGGTAAGTTGTTTGGTTCTGTCGGCACTCGTGATATCGCTGAAGCGCTTAATTCGCAGAACGGTTCAGATATTATTAAGAGCCAAGTCATAATGCCCCATGGGGCCATTCGAGAATTGGGCGAATATCAAGTTAACCTGGATCTGGGCTACGATATCAACGTACCTGTGCAAGTGACAGTGACAGGCCTTAAGTCGGCAGCCGAAGTGAGTGATGACGGAAGTATAATTGAAGAAATTGAAGAAGCTGAAGCAGTGGAAAAAGCAGAATCAGCTGCCGAGACAGAATCTGAAACCACCGACCAAGGTGAAGCGAACATAGAAGAGGAACATAAATAATATCGGTTTTAAGCACCGTTAAAGTGGCTCGCTTTATTCAAAAAGCACCAATGAGGTAGTACACTCACTTGGTGCTTTTTATTTTCCCACGATTAAATTCCAGATGACTGAAACTTTCGAAGCTAATAGTCTGCCCAAGCAGGATAATAGTATCACTAACCTGACAGCTCTCAAGGTCCCACCCCACTCAGTGGAGGCAGAGCAGGCCGTGCTCGGAGGCCTGATGATAGACAACACGGTTTGGGACAATATCGCTGATGTGCTGTTGCCGGATGATTTTTATCGGCCCGAGCATAAGCTCATTTTCAAGGTAATGGCCCAGCATGGTGAAGTGAGTAGCCCCATCGATGTGGTCACTCTAACAGAGTCTCTCGACAGTCTTAACGAGCTGGAAGGTGCCGGTGGGACGGACTACTTGTCCGAGCTGGTCATCAACGCCCCCGGTACGGCGAACATAGAGACCTACGCAGATATCATCCGAGAACGTGCCGTCCTGCGCCGTTTGATATCGGTAGCTCACAATATCGCGGAAAGCAGTTACAACCCGGCAGGTAAGAAAGCTGATGAGATTCTCGACGAGGCAGAAGCTCAAGTCTTCAATGTTAACGATGAGCGCGCTAAGGGAGAGGGACCAGTTCATGTCTCACCGCTTGTTAGCAAGGCAGTGGACCGCGTTGATGAATTGGCTGGCCTGGGTAGTGACCTCACCGGCTTAACCAGTGGCTTTATGGACTTGGATAAGATGACCTCGGGTTGGCAGAAATCGGATCTTATCATCGTGGCAGGCAGACCCTCGATGGGTAAGACTGCGTTTGCGATGAACTTGGTCGAAAACGCCGTCATGAATACCGACAATGCCGTAGTTGTATTCAGCCTGGAAATGCCGGCGGAAAGCTTAATTTTCAGGATGCTCTCGTCAATAGGTAAAATCGATCAAACTAGGCTGCGGACAGGAAAGCTTAACGACGAAGACTGGCCGGGGTTCAATGCGGCAGTAAAGGAACTTAAAGATAAACCTCTCTACATCGATGACAGTGGCAATATTACCCCGATGGAAATGCGTGCCCGCTTGCGACGCATCGAACGCCAATTCAAACAAGAAGGTAAGTCACTGGGGCTGGTTGTGGTGGACTATCTGCAGCTGATGCAGTTGAAAGGAACGACCGAAAATAGGGTGGGGGAGATCTCCGAGATATCTCGTTCACTGAAGTTGCTGGCCAGAGATTTCGAATGTCCTGTGATTGCCGTATCCCAACTGAATCGTGGACTTGAACAACGACCCAACAAGCGGCCAGTAATGTCTGACCTGCGTGAGTCCGGTGCCATAGAGCAGGACGCGGATGTAATCACCTTTATATATAGAGATGAAGTCTATAATGAGGATTCGCCGGATAAGGGTGTGGCCGAAATTATTATAGGTAAACAGAGAAATGGTCCAATTGGCACTATTCGACTGAGTTTTCTTGGGCAGCTCACTCGATTCGAGAGTCACGCAAAACCCCGTTACGACGACAGTTATACTCACGNGTAATGAAAGACTTGCAGACTGTTATAGTAACTCCCATCTGGATTAAGGAATGACAAAATCCACGAAACGGGCATGGACCATAATTAATCTCAATGCTCTACGAAAGAATCTTGCACTAGTTAGGACTCTCTGTCCGGAATCCAGGATAATTCCTGTAATCAAGTCCAATGCATATGGCCATGGCATGGAACAAGCAGCGCGAGCTCTTAAGGACACAGATACTAGAATAGCTACTTTCGCCGTGGCTACTCTTGAAGAGGCCNTGGAACTTAAAGGATTAAATCTCGATGTGCCGATTCTGCTGCTTAGTGGATTTGTGTCAGCTGAGGAATTGGCATTATGCATGGAGAATGAAATTGAGNCGGTTATTCATTCTACCTACCAGGTAGAGTTGCTGGAAAAGCAGTGGGACCTGGAATTACCAACCGACAACCGCAGGTTATGGCTAAAGCATAACTCGGGCATGAATAGACTGGGGATGACCACAGAATCTTGTCTGAAAGCTTATGCCAAGCTTCACGAGTATCCCGGTACTGAGTTCGTTTTGATGTCTCATCTAGCTTGTGCTGGCGATATGGAAAACCCTGATTCACAGGAAATTACTGCTCGGCAGATGGATCAATTCGAACAGACATACAAAAGCCTGATCGAGGCTGAGCGGGTTGATCTTCCTAGGAGTATTGCAGCGTCTGCGGGAATATTGACGTTGCCAGATACTCATTTAGATTATGTTAGGCCGGGGGTGATGCTCTACGGCAGTTCACCACTGGCCGGAAGCACCGGTGAAGAGATTGGCTTGCAACCGGTCATGACATTATCTTCACGTCTAATAGCAATAAATCAGGTTTCAGCAGGTGAATTTATCGGATATAACGCNAGTTATGTTTGTGATCGCGATACGCTGGTAGGGGTAGTATCAATTGGGTATGGGGACGGCTATCCACGTTCAGCTGCCAATGGCACACCGGTGCTGGTTAAGACGCAATCCGGCATAAACAGAACACGTTTGATNGGGCGTGTATCCATGGATACTATCACGGTAGATTTAACTGAGATCCCTGATGCGTGTATCAATAATGAAGTGATCTTATGGGGTGATGACCTTTGCGCAGACGAAGTNGCCCATGCGGCTGGCACGATAGCTTATGAATTATTTTGCAAAGTTACTCAGCGAGTGACTTTTGAATATGTGTAAGTGAAATAGAACCAGTCCCCGTACCAGAGCAGGCAAGGAATGTGCCCCTTTCGCAGCAAAAGGACCCGNACCTGAATGGCAAAACTTAAGACAGCNTTTGTATGCACGGATTGTGGANCTGAGCACGGCCAGTGGCAAGGCCAGTGTGCGGCCTGCAAAGCTTGGAATACGCTCTCTCAGGTTAATCTCGGTAGTAGNAGTTCNCCGGTCACTAAGGCAGATTTCAGGAAAAAGGGTTATGCCGGANCCCAATCNAATGTNCAGAATTTGTCGGAAATTGATCTGAAATTNCTTTCTCGATTCTCAAGTACCAGCGGNGAACTGGATCGGGTACTNGGTGGTGGACTAGTGCCNGGTTCCGTAATACTGATCGCGGGTAACCCCGGTGCAGGCAAAAGTACCCTGCTTTTACAGGTAATGTCCCAGTTGACGCGCAGTGGTAAAGCAGCTCTCTATGTAACCGGTGAAGAGTCCCCGCAACAGGTCAGAATGCGTTCAAAACGATTAAATCTGCCCGAGGACAAGCTCAAGATATTGGCGGAAACTAATGTTGAACAAATCGTTAACGCTGCTCAGGAAATTGTTCCGGAATTACTGGTTGTCGATTCAATTCAGGTGATGCACAGCCCTGATGTTCCATCAGCGCCGGGAAGTATATCCCAGGTGCGTGAATGTGCCGCTTATCTCATTCAATATGCGAAGCAGACCAACACCGTTTTGTTCCTGGTGGGCCACATGACTAAAGAAGGAAATCTGGCAGGCCCCAAGGTGCTAGAGCACATGATTGATTGCTTTATTCTCTTGGAAGGAGGCGATGACAACAGATATCGTGTTCTTCGGGGGCAGAAAAATCGATTTGGTGCGATAAACGAACTCGGTGTTTTTGCCATGACTGAGCTAGGGTTGAAAGAAGTGAAAAACCCTTCTGCAATATTTCTTTCTCGCTCCGTGGAGGAAGCACCGGGATCATTGGTGATGGTCTTATGGGAAGGCACTCGCCCGCTCTTAGTAGAGATTCAGGCACTAGTTGACAGCAGCCCGATGGGTAACCCCCGACGCGTGGCGGTAGGGTTAGAACAGAATCGGTTGGCTATGCTGCTTGCAATATTGCATAGGCATGGCGGGCTTTACATGGCGGACCAGGATGTATTCGTCAATGTGGTGGGGGGTGTCAAGGTCAGTGAAACGAGCGCTGATCTATCTTTGCTGCTCGCGATCGTTTCCAGTTTCAAAGATAAACCATTGCCACGAGATTTAGTAGCTTTCGGGGAAGTGGGGCTGGCAGGTGAAATAAGGCCCGTACCGGGCGGTCAGGAGCGATTGCAGGAAGCGGTCAAGCACGGTTTCACTCGCGCTATTGTTCCACAAGCCAACGTACCCAAAAAAGCAATCTCGGGGATAGAAATTGCGGGGGTGTCCAAAATCAGTCAGGCTCTTGATGCGATCTAGGCCGGCGCTCTCTCGAAATCCGCCTTAATTGTTTTCGTGGCCAAGTAGTAATGCACGGCACACCAGATATTTACACACACGGTTATGGACATGGCATAGCGCAAGCTGTCATCTCCGAATCTTGGCTCTAAATAGTCACTCATAAATCCAGTTACCATTGGGCCCAAGCCCAAACCAATCAGGTTAAGTACGAATAACAGGATAGCCGAACCCATGGCACGCATGCGTATACCGACGAGAAAATGAGTGGAGGCAATGCAGGGGCCGAGATACCAGCCTCCAAAAAATACTGGCAAAAAATAGGAATAAACGGCGAGGTATCCGTTGGGCATGATCAGAAAAGTATTCAGTGCCAGAGGCAGGGCCACAATGGTGGATATAAAAGGGATCCATATATACCACGTTTTATCTCCGGTTTTGCGGTTCATTCGGTCGGATGCCCAGCCACCGAAATAGGTGCCGGCCAGCCCAGCTATACCCGCAATCATGCCGTAGTACCAACCCACGTCGAGTATTGGCATGCCATGTACACGTCCCAAGAACAAGGGCATAAAGTTACCCATGCCATAGGTCACGAAAGCATGCAGTGCACAGGCAAATGAGAGGTGACGAAATGATTTGCGTTCCCAGAGGAGCGTCATCACGCGCCAGAATCCAGGTGGCGCCACGTCGCTCCTTGCTTCGGCCATTCCCCGCGGGGGTTCCTTGATGACTAGGCGAACGATTAGTGCCAGCAGTATGCCAGGTAANCCCACTACTATGAANGCAACNCGCCAGTCGAAGTACTGCACTANGTAGGCCCCNCCNACGGTTCCAACCAGGACNCCGCCATANACTCCNANNGAGTAANTNGANAACGCNGTNGCCCGNTNTTCCGCAGGAAANATATCCGAGACAATGGAATGNGAGGGNGGAGAGCCNCCNGCNTCGCCNACNCCGACACCGAAACGAGCNANAAAGAGCTGAGTAAAATTTTGAGCGTAACCACANANNGCTGTCATCACGCTCCATATANCNGCTGAGATGGCAATGATGTTGCGNCGATTGCTTATATCAGCCAAGCGGGCAATCGGGATTCCGAGCGTTGTATAAATAATCGCAAAGGCAGCGCCCGACAACATGCCGAACTGACCGTCAGATATTTGCAGGTCCTCGATGATGTACTGCGCGAGAACATTTATGACTTGGCGGTCGACGAAGTTTGAGACGTAAACCGTCGTTAGAACGCCCAATACCAGGTAGCGGTAGTAGGGATTTTGGTAAGCCTGAACAACGAGTGCCTCTTTTGTACGCTCCTTGCCAAAAATGGGAGAACCATGACCGGAAATCTGGGACGAGTCACCATCGGCACTATCAATGTCCGTAGCCATATAACCAGCCTTCTTCTTATTGTTAACTATTTAGTCGAGCAGCGTGAATAAGAACATTTATTCCGTGGTAAGTCTATGGATCAGAACGGTGCTTAGCTGGGCGCTCCACCAGCCGCCTCGCTGGCGCGAGGCCCACATTAGTTTCCGTTGAAACTGTCCGTAAATAGTATTCTCTTGCTGATGCGCCAGCCGTTCGGTGTTTTTTGCCAGCTATTTCGATAGATGCCTGAACTGGCGATAAAAGCTACTTGAGCTTCTGCAGTTTGATGCGTGATGAGCGCCATATTTTCTGTTACGGCAGTTTGGCTGGTGAGCTCGAGAAACACCAATCCCGAAAAGTGGTGGCGAGTTTGACGATCTGCCAAGCGACCCTCGTGTGAGCGTTTTGCGTACTGGTGGATAGCCTCTTTGCCAACCACGCGCGAATTTTCCACTAGAGTGCTTTCTCGCCAGCGTTCCATAACTGCGTCGAAGGTAAACAAATCGGCAAATCCTGAGGAGTCCTTCGAATCCCAGCGGTATGAATACTGGGCCAGCATTGCGGCAATAGCCAGCCGGTCTTCTGTGGCTGCGTGAATATCCGCGGACAAAGATGCGGAAAAGAAACTGCAAAACACTAACATAATATAAGAAGCAGGGATTAGGCTTTGAGGTTTGATTGCCATGCTATGGTTCCTCATATGAAGGCCCTGCAAGCATAACAAGCTTACTCGTCAATTCCTAAACAGATGCTGTAAGCGGACGTAGCTTTGTTATCTTTTTGGATTGTTATCGGAAGTTAGAGGGCGGGCCCTAATACGTTTCTAAAAAAACCAAAACTCAATTTCAGCAGTGTCTTCGGGAAACTCGGCGGCGTGTTCTTTATGGGCCGGCACTTGGTACCATTCGCCTGCGGAAATCCGCTGGGTTTCCCCGTCCATAGTGAGGAGTAGTTCTCCACAGGTAATAATGCCAACGTTTTCAGTCTCGTGTGAGTGTGACTCAACAATCGTGCCAGCCGGATAGGTGGCAAACAGCACGTCACATTTTTCGGCCCTGAGTTTGTTAGCGGAAAAGCGACCCTTATATTCGGGAAGCTGGCGAATTAAATCAGGATAGTATTCAATA
>NZNL01000072.1 GCA_002694855.1 Gammaproteobacteria bacterium | reverse complement strand
GGTTAAAACTACGGTGCCACCCATGTATATAAGTATTTCTCTTGAGCGGTAGCGTTCGGAAATGCCCAGCAGTGATAACAAGACAATCTGGATCAGCAACAAACACTGGAAAGCAAATCCCAAGTTCCCGATTTGTTCAAACCGGGCAAGACCGTCACCACCGACTTGCATTCCGGAAAATTCAGGATGAGGCACCCCACTGGCATTTGTAACTGGTTCGGCCAAGCTTATGGCCACCAATATGCCGACCATAAACAGGCTGACAACGAAGATTATNTAAATCAACTTACTTCGCATGNGNAGTTCGTTANCTGNATGAGATTTAAACTGNGTCTANTTTCNCAGCTTAAATACATACAAGTGNCCCCCTTCAGGTATAGNAACNTCACCGCCAGCGAAAGCNGCNATNCCCTGNAAGTTNCTAGAACCAATAGCNACATAAGCTTCNCCATCTANCTGNTANGCNATTGGTTGNCTACGAATTCCNCCACCCAGNCTGAATCGCCATAATTCCTCNCCNGTTTCTGCATNTAATGCGAATGCATGNCCNGTTTGGCTNCCAGNGAANACTAAACCACCTGCTGTGCTCAANGTCCCTGCCATCATGGGTTGNGGATCCATAAACCGCCATCGTACTTCACCTGTTTGGTAGTCCATTGCNGTGANNTGNCCGTAGGCGGANCCATCGGCAGNATCNACCGNGANAGGAAGTCCNCCGGTAAAGAACTGNCCCTCGAAATGAATGCTAATCCCTTTTTGCATNANCTGGCAGCTTTCAATTACTGGAATAAANGCNAAGTTTAAGTCGGGGTTTAGGGACCCNGNAACGGCACCGTTCATTCCNCCGAGGGCTCCTGGNCAGACNCGANANGTGGGCTCTTCGGTGGGCATTGCNTCANGGTTTACNACAGGCCGACCACTTGCTTCCATCGCGGTTGCCCAGTTGAGTTGCTCCATGTANCTGGTNGCCTGAATAAACTCGCCGTTTTCGCGATTAATAGCGTAAAAGAAACCGTTCCTGTTAGCCTGCACTAGGGCTTTAACGGTTTCGCCGTTCACATCGAGATCGGCTTGGAATAGATGGCTATTACCGTCGTAGTCCCACACATCATGTGGTGTAAACTGGTAGTACCACTGCCGCTCACCGGTATCCGGATTCAGTGCCAGCACGCTGTCAGAGAATAGGTTATCGCCGAGACGCGCGTCGCCGTTCCAATCTGGGGCCGGGTTGCCGGTAGTCCAGTAAAGCAGATTCAACTCAGGGTCATAGGTACCGATAGTCCAGGCCGGTGCGCCGCCAGTTTCGTAGGAGTTACCTGACCAGGACTCAAAACCGGGCTCACCTTCGGCGGGCACGGTATAGTGACGCCAGGCAAGCTCACCGGTATTAACGTTATAAGCATCGAAAAACCCACGCACTCCGTATTCACCGCCGGCGATGCCGATAATGGCCATGTCCTTGACAATAAGTGGTGCCGAAGTGGCGCTGAATCCCTGAAAGTACTCAATTATTTCCGTATTCCACAGAATTTCGCCTGACTTTCTGTCAAAAGCCAGCAGCCGGGCATCCAGGGTTGCCATCAATACCTTGTCGTCAACTATGGCAACACCACGATTGGCAGGCCCACAGCATATTCGTAAGTCTCCCGGTTGAGGATGATCATAACGCCAGTAGAGTTGCCCGGTAGCCGCGTCTAACGCAAACAATCTGTTATAGGAGGAGGTAACATACATGATGCCGTCATAGACCACCGGTGATGTCGCGAACTGACCTGTTGTTCCCGTCGGGAATCCCCAGGCAAATTGCAGCTGATCCACATTTTCGGGAGATAATTCGGTAATAGGGCTATGGCGGTTGTTGCTATAGTCGCCCCCATATTGAAGCCAGAGCTCCGGATTATCACTGTGTGGTTGCGATAGTAATTCGGTGGTGACTGCTCCCATACCATTGCCTATAGGAGCATCGTTTAGCCAATGAGTGGTGCTGACCACCAAAGCCTCAGCCACATCATTTGGGTCTAAAGTTGCTCCTTGCTCACTAGCGAGTGTTTCGTTCACATCTAAGGTTTCGCTAGTTTCCGGGCTACATGCTGCTAAAAGAGCTATTAGAAAAGCGCTCATCCACGGCAGTAATGGAAGTGATAGAAACTGTGTTTTTTGCATGATACGTCCCTTTCTTTTTGGAGATCGAGTTAAACAGGGAGTTCTTGTGAACTCCGAGAAAGCACCTAGTCGGTAGCGAAGCATAATAACCCTGATTACTCTAGTCCAGTAAAGCTTCAAGCTGAATGACTTTTGGGCGTCGAAAAACGGCCTTCCTTGACAATACTTCCCGGAGAGGTCATGTTCTCATGCTACGTCAAAGGTCTGTTCGAATCCTAAGAATAGCCAAATAATAGAAGTAAAGAGAGGTCAAAATGATTACAACAAAGAAATCCGGCCCAGGACTCTTATTAAAAACCGGATTAGTGGGACTCATTATTTCTGTCCTATCTGCTGGTGCAATGGCACAGCGAGGATCGATGACAGAATCGGGCAAGCCGGCTGCTCATGCTGGCCAGCAACCAATAAATAATTTACCGAATCCCTATGTGACAGAGCGTAATTTTGGCTCTTTNCCGGATGGGCGTAGTTGGGGTTCTGTAAGTGCTATGAACGTTGATATTGATGGTGTGCACATATGGGTAGGCGATCGTTGTGGAACCAATCANTGTGCAACGACGCCTGATATCAATCCAATTGTAAAACTGGATCCAAANGGCAGAGTTGTTGCTCAATTTGGNGCTGGACAAATTTTATGGCCTCACGGTATGGATGTTGATAGCGAAGGTAATATCTGGATTGCTGATGCCCGAGTCGCCAACGGCAATGAAATTAGTCAAAATCCGGCCGCCGCCAACATAGGTAGTTCAGTCTTGAAGTTCAGCCCAGATGGTGAACTCTTGCTGACAATTGGTACGCCTGGGGAAGTTGGTGATCCGCCATCTCATTTAACTGATCCTAATGATGTGTTGATTGCTCCTAACGGCAGAATTTACATTGCTGAAACTCATGGTGCGCAATTCCAGGGTGAGCCNGGTGCGGATACAAAAAGCCGCATCACCATGTGGGAGCCAGATGGCACATATATAGGTCACTTCGGTGAATATGGATGGGATGATGGTCAATTCCGTTCGCCCCATAGTCTAGCNATGGACTCACANGGNCGNTTATTNGTNGCNGACCGTGGCAATAATCGCATCCAGATTTTCACTCAAGACGGTGAGTGGNTAGANACCTGGTATCAGTTCAGCCGCATCTCTGGTTTGTACATCGATCCAACCAATGACATGTTGTATGCCATCGATTCAGAATCCGATGAAAACTACAACCCTGGTGGTTGGAGAAAAGGTCTGCGAGTAGGAAATGCACGCAATGGTGAAGTACTTTATTTCGTTCCAGAGCATATATGCGGAGGAAGGGGTTTCTCTGGCATGGGTGGAATCGGCTGCATGGGTGAAGGTGTGACGGCAGACAAAGATGGAAATGTTTATGGCGGTGAAGTAGGTGTAATTCAAGGAGTGACTCGCTTTGTGCCGCGTTTGATTCCATAGTAGTTCACGTTTAAATCGAAACGGGCGTTGTCGCAGGACACCGCCCGTTTTTTCTGTATTATTTGTTTTATTTTTAAGAGTAGTTATGAGTTCTCTATTTTCGCCACTTGATTTCAAGCGCGGCCCGAGTATGAAGAATCGTTTTATGCTTGCGCCATTAACCAATTTACAGAGCCATGAANACGGCGTGCTTTCTAACGAAGAATTTCATTGGTTAACCATGCGGGCCAAGGGNGGCTTTGGATTGACAATGACCTGTGCCGCACATGTGCAGAGAATCGGGCAGGGATTTCCAGGGCAGTTAGGTGTTTTCAACAACAATCACGTTGAAGGATTAACACGACTAGCTAAGGCGATAAAAGGACAGGACAGTATAGCAATCTGCCAACTTCACCATGCTGGGATGCGATCACCGGAAGACCTAATCGGTGAAAAGCCTGTATGCCCGTCTTACAATGAGAAAACAGGTGCCCGGTCACTAAGTTATGAGGAAGTCGTGCAGCTCAGAGATGATTTTATCACTGCGGCAACGCGAGCTGAGGAAGCTGGATTTGATGGGGTTGAGATACACGGTGCCCATGGATACGTACTTTGNCAGTTCTTCGCGAGCACCATCAATNATCGGGAAGACGACTANGGNGGCAGTCTTGCGAATCGCTACCGTATCCTNTTCGAAATTATTGATGGAGTGCGNGAATCTTGTCGNGATGATTTTATGTTGGGTGTGCGNTTGTCTCCTGAGCGTTTTGGGATGAGCCTTGATGAAGTCACACAAATTGCACAACAGCTTTTTANTGAAGACAAAATTGACTTTCTTGATATGTCTCTTTGGGATGTTTTCAAGGAACCGAATGAAGANGAGAAGCAAGGGCGAACCTTATTGTCATATTTCACCGATCTTGATCGTCAAAATGTGCGTCTAGGCATAGCGGGCAAAATTCGCACNCCGGAAGANGCAGAAAGGGCGCTTGCCGGAGGTGTGGACTGGATCATGCTGGGGAGGGCAGCAATTCTTCACCATGATTTTCCNGNGCAGCAACAGNAAAACCCTAGCTTCTCACCANTAACTCTNCCAGTNCCAAGAGAGCANCTAGAGAAAGAAGGGGTGTCCGAAAAATTTATAGAGTATCTAAGTGCGTGGAAGGGNTTTGTTGCAGATNACTAGACACCTTTCTCGAATTTATTTGCGTTTGCACTAATAAATAGTAGGCTGACTCTAATCTCCAATAGAATAAACGCCTGGAATTGCCATGTTCAAAATTTTATCGGCTGTAAAATTCAATCTGACTAAGAAATTGTATTGAGAGCTTCATGCGACCACTTTCCATTTTACGTTCCTCTGCGATATTTGTTCTATTTCTCATGTCTGCCTGTGGTGCGCCAGAAGAAAGCTTGGAATCGAGCGAAATANCGGCTGGNATTGCTATGCGGGAAGAAGTGGTAGGNNTGCAAATCTTGGATGATCCTTTTATCTGGTTGGAGGAAGTTGAANGCGACNATGCNCTGGCTTGGGCGGCGGAACAGAANGCATTGTCTATTCCAAAATTACANGGCGACCCCCGATTTGAAACGATTCGCTCTGAGATAGAAGCTGTACTNACTTCCGAAGATCGTATCCCGTCGGGTTCGCTGGTCAACGGTAATGTTTACAATTTTTGGCAGGACAATGATCACATTCGNGGTATNTTGCGACGCACCAGCCTGGAGAGCTATGCGGGCGACANCACACAGTGGGAAACTGTTCTCGACATCGATGAATTGGCGACCATAGAAAGTGCCAATTGGGTGTACAAAGGCCGCACCTGTCTTCCCNGTAATCCCAGTCGCTGCNTAATTCANTTAAGTGACGGTGGTAAGGACGCAGTGTCTATACGTGAGTTCGATCTCGATNTAGCTAATTTCATTGACGGNGGTTTCTTTGTGGGCGAGGCAAAAACTAATATNGATTGGGTGGATGCNAACACNCTGCTTGTGGGTTCGGATTTTGGGGATGGNTCACTCACAACATCCGGTTANGCGCGNACNTTAAGATTGTGGAGGCGGGGGACGGCTCTGGNAAATGCTGAGCAAATCATCGAGGTCGGTGNNGAGGATATGTCTGTCGGGACCTTCACTGTCATGGGGGAGGACTCAGATNTCAGCTTCATTGTGCGCCGGCCCGATTTCTTCACTGAGGAAACCTGGTTAATGACNGAACAAGGCATAATCGCNAAATTACCCNTGCAAATAGATGCGAATTTCCAGGGTGTTCTTGGTCAGCGTGTGTTGGTGTTGTTGCGGTCTGACTGGACTTTGGATGATGGTGAAACGTATGCCGCCGGAAGTCTGGTGTCATTAGATTTGGCTGGAAGTATCACGGCCCAGGCTCCGGTGGGGATTAGTACTGTTCTTAACCCGCGAACTGATGATCAACTTGATGCTATAAGTGGAGTCGGTATCACTGGTGACTCGGTTTACATAACGGCGCTGAAAGATGTAGCAGGGATGTTGTTGCGCGTTCGGCCTGATGAAGATGGCTGGGAGGTCACCCGGATTGAACTGCCTGAGAACGGCGATATACGGATTATCTCTACAGATGATTACACTGATACCTTGCTGGTTAACTATGAGAGCTTTCTAATTCCGGACACGCTATATTTGATCGAAGGAGAGGCGGCCCCTGAGCCGATCAAAGCACTTCAACCGCACTTCGATATCAGTAATTACGTAACAGAGCAGCACTTCGCCACAAGTATTGATGGTACGCGCATACCTTACTTTGTGGTACGCCCTATAGATGTTGTTATGGACGGTACTATTCCCACTGAGATGACAGCTTACGGCGGGTTTGAAATTTCCCGCACNCCTGCTTACATGGGAGCACTTGANCAGGCATGGCTAGAAAGAGGAGGTGCNTATGTACTCGCCAACATTCGNGGTGGTGGCGAATATGGTCCGACTTGGCATCAGTCAGCTTTACTGGAAAACCGACANCGNGTGTTNGATGATTTCATTGCCGTTGCCGAAGACATTATCGNTTCGGGNCTGACCAGTTCGGAACATTTGGGTATTCGCGGTGGAAGTAANGGAGGTTTATTGGTGACTGCCGTGATGGTGCAACGCCCGGAATTGTTCNGNGCCATTATCAGTGCGGTNCCTCTTATTGACATGNTGCGTTATCACAAACTGCTGGCAGGGGCGAGCTGGATGGCNGAATACGGCAATCCGGATCTCCCCGACCATCACGCTTTCATTTCAGGGTATTCNCCCTACCAANTGGTTTCACCCGAAGTTAAGTACCCGGAAATNTTNCTATGGACCAANCCAAAGGANGATCGGGTCCATCCGGGACATGCCCGCAAGATGGCNGCCCGCATGCTTGAGCANNNCCATGACATAATCTATTTNGAGAATNCCGAAGGGGGTCATGGAGGCGGAGCCAACNTAAACCAATTAGCCATCACTGACGCCATGCAGNTCGTTTATTTCCTGCAGCAGNTGGTTGATAACTAAANCTGGTAACAGGAAANAGTTTGTAGAAATACAGTGAGCAGTTAGCGGCTACTGGGTGTNGAGATANTATTAGATGATGTCGATCAGGTCATAGCTTCCTGGACTGACCGATCCAGATTTCTNAGNGTGACACTTAATCCATAAAATATTGCCACNAGTACGACCANGATTANCGANGCNCCAAGNATGGCATTGGCGGCACCGATATTATCNGCGGCAANCGCCATCGGGAATACACCGATCGGTGTNAANCCGAAGCTAAGCATCATAAANCTGCTCACCCGNCCGCGCACATTATCATCTACCAATAACTGGATNGCTGTATTGTTCACGGTCTGGCTTGCACTGNCACAGACATTGGCTATNAACAAGGGCACGAGAGCGACATAGAAATTGCCGATCTGACTGAATAAACCGAGAAAGACACCGAACGCGATAGTGCTGCCAAGCATCAGGTTTAAGCGGCTGGCATTATCACCTCGTCGAACTATCCAGATAGCGCCGATCACTCCCCCTATGCCGCCTGTTGCCATGAGAATTCCGACCCTGCTCTCTCCCCCTTGCCAGGCCTGTTCCGCTAGCATCACAAGTATGTTCTGGAAGGGCATGGCTAGGAACATCGGGAGCAGGCCAAACCCGAGACAAATGAGCACTGGGCGGTTCCTGACTATATAGCCGAAGCCGTGAGTAATATCTGCCAGCAGAGGCTTCTTATTGTTATGAGATTCCGACGAACGGCTCTTGTCAATGCCAAACATGCATATTATGGCGCAACCGTAGAGAATAGACGCCAGCACGTAGGCTGCGACAAAGGAAGATTGGGCGATAATTACTCCCATGACGGCAGGTCCCAACACGCGATTTAGATTCATAGCCCCACTTTGAAATGCCATTGCGCTTTGTAGAGACTGAGGACCAACCACCTTCATAGTTATGGCCATACGGGCTGGCATGATAAATGGAAAGGCACATCCCGCGACGAACGCAGTGCATAGCATATGCCAGAACTCGAGACGACCGAGGAGCAGCAATATCAAGATGAAGATCTCGTTGGCGACAATAAGAGACTGGCCAATGACAACAAGCCTGCGCCGTTCAACCCTGTCTGTAATCGCTCCACCTAGCAACGAAGCGAATATCAGTGGTATAGCCACTACTAGGTTGATGTAGGCTAGTGACGTGGCCTGTCCAGTCAGTTCCCAGGCCAACAGGGTACGAGTCAGCATCTGGCCTTGCATAGCAAAGAAAAAAGCGACGTTACCGAAGAATAACCAGCGAAATTGAACGATTGAAAATACGCTATATGCGCCGGAACTGTTGTGTTCCGAATCTGCGACTGAATTAAAAATGCTACTCGCTCCCTGAATTGA
This sequence comes from Gammaproteobacteria bacterium, assembly GCA_002694855.1. GTDB lineage: Bacteria > Pseudomonadota > Gammaproteobacteria > Pseudomonadales > Pseudohongiellaceae > UBA9145. Next base: position 1,281 of record NZNL01000072.1, on the reverse strand, counting down.
GGGCGAAGTATAGCTATGATCAAGGACTAACTCTAATTTGATATTGGTTAGGCAAGACCTGTGCTTGCAAAGTAACGAGCGATCGTGAAACTATCTATAGCGTTTAGAGAAACGGGAGACCACATTCGTGGTAACACTTCAAGCCCTTTTTGGCTTAGTGGTTTTTATTGGAATCGCTGTCCTTTTTAGCGAGCAACGTCGAATGCTAAATTGGCAACTATTAGCTGCCGGGCTTGGCCTACAGTTCCTGGTTGCTTTTGTGATGTTCCGCTTCGAATTGCTACAAGCATTACTTAATGCGCTAAACCAGGTGGTGGTAGCAATTGCCGATGCGACCGAGACGGGTAGTCTGTTCCTCTTTGGGTACCTCGGTGGAGATCCTTCTAATGTTGCCTACCCATTTTCTATCGATAACCCAGAAGCAACGGTGATCCTGGCGTTTCGCATTCTACCTTTGATACTTATCTTTACCGTCCTATCTGCCATTCTATGGCATTTCCGAATTCTTCCCTTGATCGTGCGTGGTTTCTCAGTTGTGTTACGCCGGGCCATGGGTGTCAGTGGTGCAGTAGGGTTTAGTGCGGCTGCCAATATCTTTATTGGTATGGTGGAATCGCCAGCCCTCATTCGACCGTATATAAAAGGACTCACTCGTAGTGAATTGTTCGTGGTGATGTCTTGTGGTATGGCTACTATTGCCGGCACAGTCATGGTGCTTTATTCAGTGATTCTGGGAGAGGTGATTGATAATGCTCTAGGGCATATTCTGACGGCATCAGTCATCAGTGCGCCCGCGGCCATCATGCTTGCGCTGATCATGGTGCCCGCGACCCCAAAAGATTCAGGAAAAATTACTGGTGGTGATGCAGTCGATATTAGCACCGACTACCATAACGTTATGGATGCCATCGTGAGAGGAACCAGCGATGGACTGAAACTCATGGTCAACGTGGGCGCAATGTTGTTGGTATTTATTGCCTTGGTAGCTCTGTTCAATAGTGCACTGCAACTGGTGCCTTATTCCAGTAACGACCCGCTCACTCTGCAAACAATACTCGGATGGATGTTTGCTCCCCTGGTTTGGTTGATGGGTATTCCTTGGCAGGAAGCACAATTGGCAGGCACATTGATGGGCATCAAGACAGCATTAAATGAGTTGCTGGCGTTTCTTGCTCTGGTCGATCTGCCGGCAGAGTCACTGTCCGACAAATCTACAATCATTATGACTTATGCACTATGTGGCTTCGCCAATTTTGGAAGTCTCGGCATTATGATTGCGGG
>NZNL01000071.1 GCA_002694855.1 Gammaproteobacteria bacterium | reverse complement strand
GTTGGAATCCTGGTGCAGCGTTGTCCTGTTCAAAATCTTGAGTCCAAAGGTTGAGGCCTGCCACCCACTCCGCGGAGTTGGTGGTACCTAACACGTGGGCTTCACTAAAACTTGACAGTTGAGCACCTGAAAATAAGAAACCAGGTACAATTAAATCCCGTTGAAAATGACTAATACCGTTTCGTACCACCAGCTCACTTCCAGATTGGAACCGATGGATATATTCAAGTTGTGATGAGAGGCGTTTGGTGGAACTGTCCTCAAAGTAGGCTGGTTGGTCCTTTCTATCTTCTATGTAACCCATGTCACCGCCAAGACGGTCTTCTATCACTGCGCCGAAACCTAGAGTAAGCTCACTATTTTCTCTGTAAAAAAATAGGCGCGGATTGAAAGTCCAGCGTTCAAATTCTGGAATAGCGCTTAGCTCATTATTTGCTGGATCAAAAGCTTCACTGTTGTTATAGGACATGAATAGCGTCGTACCGAAATTTTCATTCTTGCTTGAAAAAAAGCTACTAGCATCCACACCGCTGGCTGAAGTGGCATTTAGCAGGAAAGATTGTTCCGTTTCCGGACCTGGGGTTTTTGTTATTAGGTTGACCAGTCCGGCGATCGCGCCGCCTCCATAGAGCGTCGAATTGGCGCCTTTGATCACCTCCACCTGTTGCAAGTCTAACGGCGCTACTTGTAACAAACTCAGACCACCAGAAAAGCCACCATAAAGAGGCATGCCGTCACGAAGGAGTTGTGTGTATTTGCCATCTAGGCCCTGAATACGGATACTGGAATTAAAACTTGTAGGTGAGGTTTGTTGTACCTGGATACCAGTGGTTTCATTCAGCAGCATGCGAATGTCGCCTGGCTTCATGTTGGCTTTTTCGTTAATTTCTTCCGCGCCCAGTACTTCAACACGTGTTGGTTGCTCTTCAAAGCTGCGACGACTGCGGGTTGACGTTACGACAATCTCTTCAACTATTTCTTGCTGGGCAAATATAGGATCTGTTTGGGGAAAACCAAGAAATACCAATAAAATCGAGACCCACCCCGACAAATTGACAGTCGAAAAGATATTTTGTTTGCGGTTATGAATATCTCTAGCTGTTGCCAGAAAGGAGGATGCAGCCATATTTACAAAAAAAACCAACCCATTTTACAGCATTGTGATGTGGGGCTTGGTGTTAAAGCTCCCAAATTGGGTTAAATGATAGGCTTGGCAATGGTTCTAGGCGCCATTAATTCTTAAATCACCAAACTAGCTTACTGCTAATTATTGGGATATAGGCGCCATTAAGGTTCGTGACCAAAGGATGCTGGCAAAATATCGTTTTTCCTGAAACGCCGATTAGAGGAAATTGTTCGGCCAGATCATGCTCCGCCACATATGGGCTACTGGGCTATTATCGAAACCGAGACCTTCTTTCGGTTGTTTGAAGTTGCGGCCGATAATATCGGTAAAGTCATCTATATCTACTACTACTCCTTCTTCAAATGAGTAGAGGTCATTCAATGTAACTAAGCGTGAGGTCATGTACCAACGATGATTTTTTGCCTCTTCATGAGCCTGGACAAGATAAGGTTCAGGTTTATAGTCTGCGCCGAAAAATCGGATATAAGAATCGGGGTATTCATAACCTACTGATAAGTCGGGAAAGAATCGTAATGCTTGATGTTTTTCTATGGCCCAGCTAACTTCTTCTTCGACGTATGGTTTAACCATCTGCGCGCACCAGTACCCGTGATCTGTTCGAATCAGATTTCCCACGCATATATCGTGTAGCAAGCAGGCCATTACGATTTTTTCATCAAACCCGTTTATCTTCGCTAATCTAGCACTTTGCAATACATGGTTAGCTGGGGCAAAACGTAGTTTATAGAAATCAATTAATGTTGGAGCTTTAGGCATGACCGGCAATCGAGGATCATTATGCTGGTAATAATTGCGCGTATCCCCGGGTATCGGATCTGGAGTTGGCTCTATATTACAGAACCAAGGAGTGGCAATACGCTTATCCAATTCAACACTCATCGCTTCTTCGAGAGCGTCGGCCTTTTCGGAGAACGTGGCAGCACCGGCGATTGATGCTACAGTGGCGGCACTCATATTGCTTAAAAAGGAACGTCTATCCATATTTTCCTCCATCGGTAAGGGGGGGCATATTTTTGGCAGCAATTCTAACAGGAACTAAACTTCCCGCCACCACATACGCTAGATTTAGCACAGATTAATTGAATTAACCATCTATTTTGTTGCAATTTTGTTAGCTAAAGTCGACAGAGTAATAATAGATGGCGCGAATCACTATAGCGCTTTAATGTGTTTTCGGTATCAGCGAACGAGTCAGGAACTCTCATGTACGAACCCAACTGGATGTCGATATTGCCGCCCGTATTGGCAATTATCCTTTCGATAGTAACTCGNCAAGTAATNATCTCTCTTAGTGTNGGAATCTTGGCGGGATATTGCGTGTTGGAATTCGTAAACCCGATTGCTGGTGCAGCTCTGGCTATAGATGGAGTCATTAACGTATTCAGTGATTCTGGCGACACCAAAGTATTAATATTTACACTCATTATTGGTGGAATGATTGCGACTATCGAGAAAGTGGGTGGAGTGAAAGGTTTCATTCACTTGTTGGAACACCGCGGCTGGGTGAACAATCCCAAAAAAGCCAAATGGTTGGCTTATTTCACCGGTGTAGTTATTTTTATTGANTCCAATATTACATTGTTGATTGCTGGTGCCATCTCTCGACCATTATTTGACCGTTATAAGATTGCCAGAGAGAAGCTGGCTTACATAATCGATTCTACTTCTGCACCAATCTGCATAATGATACCTCTGAATGCTTGGGGGGCAGTAATTTTAAGCTTAGTAGGTTCGTCAACTACCAGTAATCCGCTTGAAATATTCGTATTAGCAATTCCGTTTAATTTCTATCCAATAGCTGTGATTTTGTTTTCCGCGTTTGTCATCTGGGCAAACATCGACATTGGGCCCATGAAAAAAGCCCAGCTAAGAACAGAAGATGGAATGTTGCTGTGGCCGGAAGCGACCCCAATGGTAGATCCTTCCGTTGTTGCTCAACATAAAGTGGCAAATGANGACGACAAAGCACATTTTATGATTGCTCCAATCGTAGTCATGGTTCTAGCGATGCCGTTCGGTCTTTATATAACCGGGGNCGGAGTTATTACAAATGGATCCGGGTCCACTGCAGTGCTCTGGGCTGTGTTGTCAGGTGTTCTTACTTTGTGGTTATTGGTGTTAGCCCACGAACGCCTTTCGGTGCATGAACTAATGCAGACGTTTCTGAAAGGTGCAGGCGGGTTTTTGCCGGTAGCTATGATCCTCTTGTTGGCTCTAGCACTTGGTGATGTTGCTAATTTGCTTGGTACGGGAATCTATGTGGCTCAGCTAGCACAAGACGCAATTCCGACATTTCTACTCCTGCCTTTACTTTTCTTCACGTCCAGCTTCATTGCATTCTCAATTGGTTCTAGTTGGGGGACGTTTGGCATTATGATTCCACTGGCATTACAGATCGCTATAGCACTGGAGTTGTCCGAGCCACTGTTTTTAGCGGCGGTATTATCTGGATCGGTTTTCGGTGATCATGCTTCGCCAATAAGTGATACAACAGTCGTTGCTTCCATGGCATCTGCCACTGATCATATAGACCATGTGAGAACGCAACTACCTTATGCCATTCTGACCGCTATCATTGCGATGGTATGTTTTTTTGCGGCAGGGCTGTTTTTACTATAGTAACGCTTTATTTATTTCTATCAGGAAGAGAGAATTTACCCGAGGTCGCGCAACTGCATTTTTTTTTGAAAAATCAGATTTGTAAATTGTTCGGCCGAAGTAAATGAATAGAGGTGCTTATGAATTTTACACGGATCAGTGTTTTGGAAGCTCGGTTATTGTTGGAAACTTCTGGCGGAGAAAGGGCCCAAATTGCGGACATTAGGGACGAGCTTGCTTACAACGATGCCCATATAGAAAATGCTGTCAATGTAAACAATAATAATCTTCAAGATTTTATTGATAATGCGGACGTNGAGGCGCCAGTACTTATTTACTGTTATCACGGGAACCTGAGCCANGGGGCGGCAGCTTATCTAGCGGAACAGGGTTTCAAGCATGCCTATAGCCTTGATGGTGGTTATGAAGCTTGGAAAAANTTCTGAAGCATAGAGCTATTAGTTTCACAAAAGTCGACTAGTTAGAGATGTTTTGTTCTTTTACTTTGTCTAGATTTTTTTTTGCGATCATCAGTATTTGCATGTAAATTAAATTAAGCATGGCCCAGGCGAATATTTCGAGAGGCCATAATCGATGCGCATCATCGTTAAAAAGCCTGGATCCAATGATGANTAATNTCCAAAAAGCCAGAATAAGAAATGGAAATACTGCAGCCCATCTCCAGTGGCCATGCCACTGCTTAAGAGCGGCAATTGTTAGAGCGGCGCTAGCAGCGCTCACTGCCAAGATGATAACAACTACCAGCAGATTCCAGACCCAACCATAATCTGTTTGTGTGATAAGCNCTATTTCTTCNGCTGAGAATAGGGGTCTATTTCCGCCAATCATNAGAAAAGCTAGGATGGCTCGATGGCTGTCTTTAATAGATGTTTTATTCACAGCACCACGCTCCGCAAAATGCTTTAAATTTAGATCTAACCTAAGCTGCAACATTAAAAATCAAAGAACCTTTACTTATTGAGTTAAAATTTTGTGTTTGATAGCCAGATATCAGCATGTTGGGAAGTTTTCTCGAAATCCTGATCAATGACACTATCGTATTGGCCTAGAAGGCCGAGTGCTTGCAACATGCCGAAGAGTGCCCAAAAATTATGAGGATGATCGTCCAGATCTTGCCGGTATGTTTCTGCTGCCTTGCCGTATTCTTCGATTTCCAGGTAGGCAGCNCCGGACCAGTGCCTAGGAGAGAAGGGCAGGGGCTCCGGTTCATCGTAGTTNAAATTGTCATAATATTCGGTNGCAGTTTGAAAAGCTTCTAGTGCGGCCTCCATGTTGCCTTCAGCCCAGGCGATTTCACCTTCGAGTATTCCGGCCATGGTGCCCAATATGTCTTTTCCATCGTGAAAGCGAAACCGGGCATTAGTTGTTTCGGTGAGTTCCCACAAATCATTCGCGGTTTCTTTTGCTTTATCGATATCACCATCTTTCAGTGCAGCATAGCCTTGGGCGAAGTTAAACATGCTGATGTTTATAATCCCGGTCGGGGTTTCAGTTAGAGCTTGAACTTCATCGAATCGGCCAAATCGAACTAAAGCGAGAGCCAGCATAGCCGTATTTCTATTAAGCTTGGCGAGATCTTTGGCTGCCTGGATAGCGGTAGCACTCTCACCACCCATGGTTGCAGCATAATAAAGCATAGTTAAGTTATGAGTTGGATAGATAGCAATGCCTTCGCCGCTGGCAGCTTTTTGGTCGGAGTGCCAAGCTTTGGTATTGGCACGAACCGCATCGTGCCATAAGCCCATTTCGTTCCAGGTATGACTGGGCATATGGTTGATATGGCTAGCACCAGGAATGGTGTCACCAAGAAACCGGGCGCAGGGTGCAGCCAACTCTGGAGTCGTTGTGGACTCGGTGGCGTGCACCAGTAGATGGCAAGCACCTGGATGCTTGATGTCTTTTTCTAAAACACCAAGCAGAACCTTATGCAATCGAATAACATTGGGGTCATCTAGGCTCCTGTAACCCCGGCGTTCTTCAAGAAGAAACAAAGCGTCAGCGTAAAGGGTGGCAATGTGGAGATCATTGGGATAAGTGTCAGCTAGCTGACTCATCGCATCGGCGTAATCTTGATCTTGTTCCCTTCTTGTCTCCGGATCAAAGTTTTCTACATATCGCGCACGCAGGGTTTGGATCATGTCTGATTCTTTCTTAGAAGCAGAATCTATACGAGCTAATGCTTGTTGCAGAGCAAACCTGGCACGGGGAGCATCGGCAACGGTCATCGCGCCATTTAGGTAAGAACCCCAAGTCCACGCTTCTCCCCAGTAGCAAATCGCGCAATTGGGATCCGCAAGATGAGCAGCATGAAAAGATCTCGCAGCGTCCTGTTTGGCAAAAGCATACATGAGCTGGAAACCCTGATTAAAATACGTCTGAGAGAGTTTATTGGAAGAAGAAATAGGGAAATGAAAATCTCCCATTGCTTTATCAAATAGTGCCATTGGTTCGTTAAAGGAATCGGGGTAATCGATTTCCTGTGTCATGCCTAATGGGGCGATCGAAATTGTAATAGCTAACCCTAGCAAATTTGATAATTGTTTCATTTAGTAATCCTGAGAAACTGCCTGGTTTTATTATAGGCTGAATTGCACCGAGGCCCCTGGACCTAGCGGGATAGAAAATACAACCCATACTATCGTCATAATGAGCCCTGCACAGAGCAATAATAAGGAATAAGGCAACATCGTGGCCGCTAGGCTTCCTAAACCAAATTCTTTTTGCCAGCGTTGGCAAAACACGAGTATTAGTGGGAAATAAGGCATTAACGGTGTGACTATATTAGTTGCGCTATCTCCAACGCGATAGGCTGCTGTGCTCATTTCGGGGCTAATACCAATTAGCATTAGCATAGGTACGAGTACTGGAGCTAAGAGCGCCCATTTTGCGCTTGCAGAACCAATAAACAGATTAATGAATGCACCGAATAGAATAATTAAGGACAATAAAACAGGATCTGGAAGACTTGAGCCTTGAAGTACTGCAGCGCCTTTAATGGCAAATATCAACCCTAAGTTAGACCAGTTAAACATGGCGACAAAGTGAGCCGCGGCAAAGGCCAGCACGAGATAATAAGCAAGATCGCTCATAGCCTCACTCATCATCCGAACGATATCGCGATGATTGTCCACGGTGCCGGCGGCGATACCGTATGCCCATCCTGCGGCAAGGAAGAGAATAAAGAAACCCGCAACCAAGGACTGGAATAGTGGGTTGAATCGTGCTTCGGGACTGCCTTCCTCGTTAATTAACGGGGTTCCTGGACCCACACACAGAATGATCCAAAAAAGTATTACAGCTAAACAGGCCAGTCCGGCATAGCGTAAACCTGTAATTTCGCCCTGGCTGAGTGAGGCTCCTGGATTTTTAATAGCTCCGGCAGTCGAGCTCTCGATCTGACCCGGGGCAATAGGTGCTAGTCGCGGTTCAATTATTCTGTCAGTTACCCACCAAATGGCGGGAAGAAATATACAAGTCATTGCAATAATAAAATAAGCATTGCCAGCAATATTAGCGTCCCAACTTGGCAAAATTGTCTCCGCTGCTGCTTCTGTAATGCCGAATAAGAGAGCGTCCAATTGGCCTGGCAATAAATTTGCTGAGAACCCGCCAGACACGCCAGCGAATGAAGCAGCAATTCCTGCTATGGGGTGTCGGCCGGCAGCCGCAAAAATTACGCCGGCTAGCGGAATGAGTACCACATAGGCTGCATCTGCGGCTAGGTTTCCCATCATGCCAACAAATGCTACGGCAGGTGTGAGTAACAAAGTCGGAGCTTTTGCAACCGCACCGCTCATAGCCGCCGCTAATAGGCCTGACCGCTCAGCTACACCGGCTCCAAGCATCACGACCAGCACATAGCCTAGGGGATGAAAACTGGTGAATGTCGTGGGCATTTCCACCAATAATCGTTGTATGTTTGTAGGAGATAAAAGGCTTTCGGCATTAATAACTAGGGCGTTTCCCGTGCTATCAACCTGAGTGGGATGCAGAGCATTTACCCCGATTAGCGCCGAAACAACACTCACAACAATTATGGCGGCTATACACCAGACAAAGATAAACACTGGATCGGGTAATTTATTCCCTGATCTTTCTATCCAGGCTAGGACGCCCTTCATTTCGCTTACTTGGGGCTGAGTTATACCGTTCATGCCTTAGTAGTAGTCTCCGTGACCACAAACATTGGTGTTGAACAGCGCATCACCGTAGCAATCTGAAAAATATCTGTAAGTCATTTAGATACAAATCAGGTTTTTCTAACGCGGCAAAATGGCCCCCTTCTGACATAACACTCCAGTGCCGCAAGTCATAGGCGGCCTCAGCCCAGGCCCTCGGCGTGACAAATATTTCTGCGGGGAAAATGGCCGCTCCAGTCGGGACATTGATGAAGCCAAGTGGGGTTTCGATTGGAGTCTTGCTATTTTCGTAGTAGATGCGGGTAGAGGAGGTAATGGTTCCTGTGAACCAATATATGGCTATGTTTGTTAACAATTCATCTTTGGTAAAATGGTTATCTAAATAACCGGTAGCTCCTTGGGGCATGTCTGTCCACCCGTGAAACTTTTCAACAATCCATGCCGCTAGTCCGGTGGGGGAGTCGTTTAACCCATATCCTAACGTTTGGGGTTTGCTGCCTTGAATCTGTTGGTAGGCACGCTCATTCTGCATGTAGGCTCCGCGTGCTGCCCGAGCCGTTTCTTCTACTTGTGTCACGTCTGCTCTTTGCTCACGATCTGTTGGTGGTCCCGCTAGCATCATATTCGAGTGCAGCCCAATTAGCCGATCGGGATAATTGAAGGCAAGGTAGCGGTTTATGATAGCCCCCCAGTCTCCACCCGCAATGGCGTAACGTTGATAGCCTATTTTCTCCATCAGGGCAGCTAAAATGTGAGCAATTTTTTCGGGACTGTAACCCGGCTGTGTCGGAGCACTTGAAAACCCAAACCCGGGAAGCGAGGGAGTTATNACATGAAAGGCATCGGATGCACTGCCGCCGTATGCTACCGGGTCCACTAAGGGATCGATTATTTTGGAGAACTCACTTATTGAGCCTGGCCAGCCATGAACTATCATCAAAGGAATTGCATCAGGATGCTCAGAGCGCTGATGAATAAAATGCATTTCTATTTCGTCGATTTCAGTTTTGAAATGGTCAAACTCGTTTAATGTTCTTTCTTGTTCTTTCCAATCGAATTCGTTTTCCCAGTAATCGATTAATTCAGTGAGGTACGTCTTGTCAGTTCCGTACTCCCATGTGGTTTCAGAAATCTGGTCTGGAAGCCGTGTATTTTGTAGCCGAGTTTTCAGATCGCTAATTGCTGCATCTGGCACGACTATTTCAAAAGGGGTGATAGAAGATCCGTTATTTGCAAGCTGGTTGTCATCAATGTCTATAGGAGTACCCGTAGTAGATGGGCGGCTCACCTGGTTCAGTGTTGCCGCGATAGCGGTTAATCCATAAGTACCTAATAAAAGGATTAATGTTGCCAGTACTCTGCGGAAAGTAAATAATTTTAAAAGATCCATTGAAGCCCCATTTTCGTACTATTGATTGGTATTCGAGCCATTTTGGCAAAAAAATCGGTACAGTTGGTTGATGCAAAGTAGTAGGACTGCAGTACAATACAAGGCATAAGAACCCAAGTGGGGGGAATCATGCCGTATTACCCAATTTCAATCAATAAGGTCGAAAAACGCTGGTAACTTCTTATGTTGTTCAACACAGATAGCAAATCACTCGAATTACCCAATACAGAAACCGCGATACCCGATAGGGCGGAGCTAATATCAGTTACTTCTGCACATTTTGTTTCCGGTCACACCATCGTTGAACCAGTTCCCGATAATCTGGAAAAAAGCGTGTTCGGCCTTGGTTGCTTTTGGGGTGCAGAAAGACTTTTCTGGGAATTAGACGGTGTTTATAGTACTGCTGTCGGATACGCTGGCGGAATCACTGCTAATCCTACCTATGAAGATGTTTGTACCGGCCTGACCGGGCACACTGAAGTTGTGCTTGTGTACTTCGATCCTGCCGTAATTTGCTATCAACAATTACTGGCTGCTTTTTGGGAATCTCATAACCCTACTCAAGGTATGCGGCAAGGAAATGACAAAGGGACCCAGTACCGCTCAGCAATCTATGTAGTCAATGACACGCAACTTAAAGAATCTCAACAAAGTAAAAAAGCATATCAGGTGGCGCTGGATGATATTAAATATTCTTTTATTACTACGGAAATTAAAAATTTAGAACAATTTTTTTATGCAGAAGACTACCACCAGCAATATTTAGCAAAGAACCCTAGAGGGTATTGCGGATTAGCTGGTACCGGTGTGATCTATAAGCTTTCTGCGGCTAATGATTGATCATGCTAAGTTTCTCGATGCCTTTGTGTATTTTTTTCACGAAGCGTAATTTCAGTTAATTTAAAGTTGACTCTAACTATGTCAAATTCCACGCAATCTGAGATTGGTTCTTTGGTTATATCTATTTCATCGCGCGCTCTGTTTAATTTAGATCAAAGTCACCGTGTCTTCCAAGAACAAGGATTGGATGCGTACCAGGAATATCAAATCGCTCGGGAAGACGAACCTCTTGAGCAGGGGGTTGCTTTTGTTTTGGTTCAGAAATTACTGCATCTCAATAACTTATTAGATGAATCACCAGTTGAAGTTATCTTGCTTTCCAGAAATAGTGCAGATACTGGATTAAGAATTTTTAATTCTATACAGCACTACGATTTGGATATAACAAGAGCGGCATTCAGCGGGGGAGATAGTCCGTACCGTTATATTTCGGCTTTTAATAGTCATTTGTTTCTTTCTACGGATGGTGTAGATGTAAGCCAAGCCTTAGAATTGGGTGTTGCTGCCGCCACAATTTTGCCATCTAAGAAGCCTAACGCACACCACGAATCATTAAAAATAGCCTTCGATGGCGATGCAGTCCTGTTTTCGGATGAGTCAGAAAGAGTATTTAAAAGCCGTGGACTGGAAGCTTTTGCCGAAAGTGAGCGTGAGGCCGCCAACGAACCCCTTAGTGGTGGGCCATTTAAGCCGTTTTTAGCCGTTTTGCAGAAAATTCAGAGCGCCTTTCCGGCTGGGCATGCCCCAATCCGAACTTGTTTGATTACTGCTCGCGCTGCGCCAGCTCATGAGCGTGTCGTTAAAACGCTGAGAGCATGGAATATTCGGATTGATGAGTCCTTGTTTCTCGGCGGCTTAGACAAGGGGCAATTCCTGCAAGCGTTCGATGCTGACGTGTTCTTTGATGACCAGAAGGGTCACTGTGAGTCAGCTAGAAACCACGTTACTACGGGACATGTACCTCACGGAATATCTAATAAATAGTCCATAAATACAACAGTATATGAATATAATATAATGTAATACCTAGAAAACGGTATAATAGACTCCCAAACTAAGCAAAATGACTGTAAGCACCTGCACTAGTACCTTGTCGGGCACCTGGCTACTAAGGCGAGTACCTATGTGAATAGCTGGCAATGATCCTACAATAAGACCAAAGAGAAGCATCAGGTCGACATAGCCAGCAAAGAGATAGCCTACGCCTGCGATGAATGTGAGAGGTACGGCATGAGCTAAATCGGTACCGATAACGCGAACTGCTGTGATCTGGCTATAAATAGTAAGAAGTATAGCCGCGCCAAAGGCGCCTGCTCCTACCGAGGAAACGGTTACGCAAAACCCCAGAATCAGTCCCATTAGCAAGGTAGCCGAAGTACGGTACCTGTGAATGGCGGGCATAAACAATTTTGGTTTTCCCTCAATAGCATTTTTTCTCATTTTATTGCGTAATATCAATATAATAGAGGTAACTATTAACATAATACCTAGACTTAAAGTTAACAGCTCTTCAAATTGAGCGGATTCCTGAAATTCCACATTTAATACGAAGGTGTGCAGGAAGATAGAGATGGGGATGCTTCCTAGCCCAAGTATACTGACAATTTTCCAGTCCACATTACCTTGGCGGTGGTGGGCTAATGCGCCTCCTGTCTTAGTGATAGCCGCGTACAGTAAATCTGTTCCGATCGCCACGGGTGGGGGGTAACCGAATACAAGCAATAAAGGAGTCATTAGTGACCCGCCGCCAACTCCAGTCAAGCCTATGGCAAAACCAACGCTAGCACCGGCAACGATGTGTAGTAAAAATTCCATGAATACCCTGAAGCCTTATTCCACTGCTTAGCCAGGTGTTTGTGAGTAGGTTAATTTGGTTTTTTAACATTGGCGATGTGCAACCCGCATTCCTTAACGGTTGCTTCTTCCCACCACCAGCGACCCTCTCTCTCATGCTGATTGGGGCGTATGGCTCTGGTACAGGGTTCGCAGCCAATACTTATGTACCCACGATCGTGAAGTTCGTTGTAGGGTATTTCGAAAGACCGGATGTAGTTCCAAACATCACTAGAAGTCCAATTTGTGAGCGGATTTACTTTGATCACAGAATGGGATTCAGTTGAAAAAGTGCTATCGAGCTCAATTATCGAAAGGTTGGATCGCGTAGAATTTTGATCTCTGCGTTGTCCGGTAACCCAAGCTTCTAAAGTTTTGAGTTTTTTTTCTAGCGGCTCAACTTTTCGGATTCCGCAACATTCTCTGTGACCGTCCTCATAAAAGCTAAATAAGCCTTTATTTCTTGTAAATGTTTCAAGGGATTTAGCATCCGGGTAAAGGACTTCCACAGGAATTTTGTAATATTCTCTAATTCGTTCAATGAACCGGTGGGTCTCTGGATGAAGGCGGCCGGTATCCAGCGTGAATATTGGTGGCGGAGTAGTTAACTTGCTAGCTAGGTCCACCAGTATTACGTCTTCGGCACCACTGAAGGAGATCGCTATATTCGGTATAAGCCCAACTATTTGTTCCAAGATCTCTCTAGGCTGACAAGCCTTAAGTTTCTCGTTGAGTTGCTGTATCTCTTCGTGATTAAGCATCGCAGATGCAGTCTTTACGCAGCCTCCTAGGGGCAATCGGGGCGCATTCTAGGTTATTTATATCAGTGGGTAAAGTGACTAAACTGGTTTCCGTGAAACCTGGCCTAAGATGTTTCACGTGAAAATTAGCTATTAAAATAATTAGTTATTTAAAAGCATCTTTCACANATATTTAGTNATCAGCAAAGAGCGTCGTAATTTATCACAGCTGTTACGTTGAACCCGTATTTGCTACATTGGCTCTTTTGTAGGGAATGGATTGGAGTTGTTAATGTCATGGAAATAGCTTGCCTCGATTTAGAAGGGGTTTTGATACCGGAGATATGGATCGGATTTGCCGAAAAGACCGGAATCGACGAGTTAAGGGCAACCACACGAGATATTCCCGATTACGATGTGCTTATGAGGCAACGTCTTAGATTGCTCCAGGAACATCAACTTGGCCTCCATGACATCCAGGAGGTCATCGCCAAGATGGCACCACTAGATGGAGCAAAAGACTTTTTAACTTGGCTTAAGGCGCATTTTCAGGTAGTTATTCTGTCGGACACGTTCTATGAATTTTCTCATCCGCTCATGCGGCAGCTTGATTTCCCTGCCTTGTTTTGTCATCGCCTTGTTGCAGATGATAAAGGTACGATTATTGATTACAAACTTAGACAGCAAGATCCCAAGCGTCAGTGCGTGAAAGCATTTCATGCACTCAATTTCCGTGTAATTGCTTCAGGCGATTCCTATAACGACACGACAATGCTTAGTGAGGCCGATGCGGGTATCCTTTTCCAGGCACCTGACAATGTAATAGAGGAATTCCCCCAATTTCCTTCTGTCGAGAATTACGAGGAGCTGAAGCAAGAATTTAGCAAAGCCAGCAATCGGAATATTTCCTTGTAGTTCAAGTTAAGGCAAACATCGACCTGGTCTATTATTAGAAACACTTAATGAGTATTCAAATATCTCTGGCCTGCTTGACTGCATTCCCTAAATACTGCCTAGGTTTAAGCTTTTTCAGTTTGGATTTAGCGGGTTCGGGAATATCCAGATTGCTTATAAATTCACGAACCTTATTTTCATCGATTTGTTTGCCGCGGGTTAATTCCTTCAGCTTTTCGTAGGGCTCGTCAATTCCATAACGTCGCATAACAGTTTGAATAGGTTCGGCTAAGATTTCCCAGCAATTATCTATATCCCGATCTATTGATTCGCGATTTAGCTCTAATCTGTCAAGGCCTTTTATAGCAGATTGATAACCGATCAAGGAATAGGCAAGAGCGGATCCAATATTTCGCATAACGGTTGAATCAGTCAAGTCGCGCTGCCAACGAGATATTGGCAGCTTGTCAGCAAGGTGGTTAAGAATGGCGTTAGCCATACCCAGATTGCCTTCGGAGTTTTCAAAGTCGATAGGATTCACCTTGTGTGGCATGGTCGAGGATCCAACTTCTCCAGGGACAGGTTTTTGCTTGAAGTAATCGAGAGAGATGTATGCCCAGATATCTCTATCAAAATCGATCAGCACAGAATTGAACCTCGCAAACCCGCTAAATAACTCTGCTAGATAATCATGTGGTTCAATCTGAGTGGTGTAAGGGTTAAATTCGAGCATAAGGCTTTCCACAAATTCTTTTCCTATCATTGGCCAATCTATATCTGGATAGGCGGCAATATGGGCATTATAGTTGCCTACAGCTCCATTCATTTTCCCCAGCATCTGCATTTCTTTTATTTGTGAGAGTTGCCTCTTTAAACGGAAGCATACATTTGCAAATTCTTTTCCTACAGTAGTTGGTGACGCTGGTTGTCCATGGGTACGGGATAAAAGTGGCTGATCAGCATGATGCTTTGCCATGTCAGCGAATTTAGCTACTAGATTTTCCATGCTTGGAACAAAAACGTTATCTCGTCCCTCCTTGATCATCAAAGCATAGGCTAGGTTGTTAATATCTTCTGAGGTACAAGCGAAATGTATAAATTCCAATTGCGGCAGCAATTCGTCACAATCCTGAAGTCTTTCTTTGATGAAGTACTCTACAGCTTTTACATCATGATTAGTTTTAGCTTCAATTTCTTTTATTCGCTCAGCGTCGGCTAGGTCAAAATTTTGGTACAAAGATTCAAGCCGTTGTAGCGAATTACCCTGGATTTCAGTGAGCTCTTTAATGCATGGTTGTAATGAAAGGAACAGAAACCATTTTACTTCAATCAATACCCGGAAACGCATCAGCGCGAACTCACTAAAGCAAGGTATTAGTTCTTTGCATTTAACGGCATATCGCCCATCCAATGGAGATATGGCCAATAATGGGTTTAATCGACTGTTCGGCATTATCATTTCCTATACAGGGACGGGAAGTTTGTACCCGATATATCTCTCAGTTGTAGAGGTGCGATTGCTATTAAAAATTAGATGTCAGCACCGGTTAATTAACTTATACCGCCGAAANACTGGTCTGATGCCGGACGATAACAGACTGCGGATTCTCTTGGTTTTCCTTTCGTTTTTGTTCTTAAAATTATAGGTATTGTCCTTAACGTGAATATTATCGTATAGGGTATTAATTGTATCTTTATAGATGGAGCCAGATAGCCAAAAAAACAACCGCTAAGACGATCCTCTGGCATTCCCAGGGATTGAACTTATCTGAGATGTTCTTCAATTATCGCCCCTCCTAGACAGCGATCGCCTTGGTAAAACACCACATACTGCCCAGGCGTGACCGCTCGTTGCGGATCATCAAAACATACTTCTATTTGATTGTTGGGCAATTGCTTAACAGCGCAGGATTGGTCGCTTTGACGGTAACGAATTTTAGCGGAGCAATGAAGCGGTAGTTTGGGAGCTTCAGNATTTATCCATTTTGGCTGAGCGGCAGTAAGCTTCCTCGAGTATAAATCATTGTTTTCATTACCTTGTCCTACGACAAGTACATTTCGTTCCAGGTCTTTACCTAATACATACCAGGCTGACTCACTATAATTTTTCAACCCNCCTATNCCTANTCCCTGTCGTTGGCCATNCGTGTAGTACATTAAACCGTTATGTCTACCCAGTAACTGGCCATCGCTATCTTCAATGTCACCAGGATGGGCGGGAATGTAACGTTCAAGAAAATCTTTGAATTTACGCTCGCCTATAAAGCAAATCCCAGTACTATCTTTTTTGTTATGGGTGGAAAAATTTAACCGGGCTGCAATTTTCCGCACTTCACTTTTCGTTAAATCGCCTATAGGAAATAAACTGTTATGTAAGCAATTCTCATTAACTTCACAAAGGAAGTAACTTTGATCCTTGTTGCTATCTTTTCCCTTTAACAAATAAGTTTCAAAGCGTGTTTCCTCTTTTTGCACGTAGTGCCCTGTAGCAATTAGATCAGCACCAAGGGTGTGGGCGTAATCAAGGAATGCTTTAAATTTAATTTCTCGATTACACAATACATCNGGGTTAGGGGTGCGACCNGATTTATATTCTGCAAGAAAGTGTTCAAAGACGTTGTCCCAATATTCTTTAGCAAAGTTAACGGTGTGTAAATCTATCGCCAGCGAATCACATATNGATTGCGCATCCATNAGGTCGGCCATGGCTGTGCAGTACTCGGTCCCGTCGTCATCCTCCCAGTTTCTCATGAACAATCCTTCAACTTGATACCCTTGCTCTTTCAGGAGGTAGGCGGCGACGGATGAATCAACACCTCCAGACATGCCAACTATTACCCGCTGGGTCGCGGGGTCACGATGAGAAAACATTATCTATAGCCTACAAAGAAAAAGGGGGCAATGCTATACCGTAAAACCACGTGCGATCAATGCCCTATAATGTACTACTAATTCATTTCCTAAGCTTTTTTCTTTAGCTCTACTCCGTAACAAGCGATAATGTCGNTAGAGGAGTGCGCTTATGGGAAAGCTTAGCCATATGGACAGNCAAGGTAATGCGAAAATGGTGGATGTTGGAGANAAACCGTTGAGTCAACGGTGTGCTGTCGCTCGGGGGGGTGTGCGGGTTGCCCCGAATACGTTGCAATTAATCACTAAGGGTGGTCATCGCAAGGGAGACGTATTAAGCGTGGCACGTATCGCTGGGATTCAGGCTGCTAAGAATTGCTCTCAATTAATACCCTTGTGCCATCAATTAATGCTTTCAAAGGTGGACGTGAATTTCGAATTAGACTCAGAGCTGAGCCTTGTGAAAATCGTTGCCGAATGTAAAGTTANAGGNCAAACGGGCGTGGAAATGGAGGCGNTAACTGCCGTGAGTGTAGCTGCACTTACGATCTATGACATGTGCAAGGCTGTCGACAAGGATATGATGATAGAGGGAATATGCCTCATGCAAAAATCTGGTGGTAAAAGCGGGCATTATCAACGCTCAGAGAATAACTAAGTACCGGAAGATTATGTTGTGCTAACCATCCATTACTTCGCTAGTGTTCGAGAAGCCTTAGGCAAAGCGAATGAACAGCTGGAATTTCCAGATGATATCGTTAACGTGGANGGCTTAATGAAGTATCTCGGTGCTGCTAACCCAGCTTTTCAATCATTAATAGAGTCGGAAAGTAAGATTTTGGTGGCGGTAAATCAAATAGTGGTAGACAGAAATTATGTGCTTTCAAAAAATGACGAAGTCGCCTTTTTCCCTCCTATGACCGGGGGTTAATCAATGATTAGTATCCAGCACGAAGATTTCGATCTGAAACATGAATATCAACNGCTCCGGCAAAACGGCGGTGACGCGGGAGCAATTGTTACTTTTACTGGGCTGGTGCGTGAAATCCATACGAAAGCAAATGGCGAATCGAGCNCAGTCAAATCGCTCCATCTCGAACATTACTCAGGAATGTCAGAGAAAAGCATAGAGGCAATCGTCGATGAAGCTAAAGCGAGATGGCTGTTGCTAGCAGTTCGAGTAATTCATAGAGTGGGCAAGCTAGCACCAGGAGATCAGATTGTTTTGGTGGGTATCTCCAGCGCACATCGTAGAGATGCATTTGATGCCGCCGAATTCATAATGGATTACTTAAAAAGCAAGGCTCCATTTTGGAAAAAGCAATTCACTGGCAAAGATAGCCAATGGATCGAGAGCAGGGAATGCGACGACGAAGCAATAGCGCGTTGGTAAGAGTCCAGGGCTAGATAGGTGATGAAGACAGAATTGACTTGAAATTTGCGTCTGGCTAGCTTTTAGGCGTTACCAGCAGNCTCATCATCATCTGNAGATTCTTCGCCNCTATCGGCGGATTCTTCNTCTGCAGGTTCTTCTTCGCTATCGGCGGATTCTTCCTCTGCAGGTTCTTCTTCGCTATCGGCGGATTCTTCNTCTGCAGGTTCTTCTTCGCTACCGGCGGATTCTTCCTCTGCAGGTTCTTCTTCGCTATCGATGGACTCTTCCTCTGCAGATTCTTCTTCGCTATCGGCGGATTCTTCCTCTGCAGGTTCTTCTTCGCTACCGGCGGACTCTTCCTCTGCA
>NZNL01000070.1 GCA_002694855.1 Gammaproteobacteria bacterium | reverse complement strand
GCTAAACCACAGGAGTACAGATTTTGCTTGTGCCTTACGAAATGAGGTTGAAGATTGTTTAAAAAATCTTGAGGAAACGTTTAAGCAGTGTTTGAAGGTAGCGGAACAGGGGGATGCTGGTGTTCAATTTATTGTCGGATATGCGTATCGCAGTGGAAAAGGCGTTGAGAAGGACGACGGTCTGACCTTATTATGAATAACAGCATGTTTCAGAGGCTTGGTCAAAATCTTTAATTAGCTTTCTACCACCGTCCTGATTTTTCTTGCTGGATTTCCCACCATAACACAGTTCCTCGCCACATGGGTTAATACCACACTACCCATGCCGATAAGACAGTAATCCTCTATAGTTAAATTTTCTCTGATCGAACACCCACTTCCTAAGTAACAGCAACTGCCAATTGTGGTTCTACCCGCAATATTAACTCCACTAGCAATAATAGAATAATCTTCGATCCTGACGTCATGGCTAACCACGCTATTAGGAAGAACCACCACATGATTTCCAATACTTGCATTAGATCTTATGGTTACATTTGGGTAAATTACGGTGCCCTTTCCAATCAATGCTGTCTTAGATACCATTGCTGAAGGGTGAACGATAGTTTCAAATCGGTTTAATCTTTTTTCAATGCTCGAAAAAATTGTTTCCCGATTCCAAAAATTCTTAATACTGGTAAATGCTAAAATTAGTTGCGAGTTTGGAAATTTATTAGATTCTGAAAAAGCACCCAGGATTGGGACCCCGTGAAGTTTACCGCCCCATTTTTTTTCTTCATCATCCAAAAATCCGATGCATCTATAGGTCGGATGGATACAGTTAATATCATCTAAAAAATCCAGAACCTCCTCTCCGAAAGATCCAGCCCCAAAAATTAAAACCTCTTTAGGCTTGTGATTGTTCCCCATTAGATTTCCTTTCCCCTTAAGCTCCATAGAGCTATTCACCCTGAACTTTTTGCATCAGACCATAAGCTTACCTCATCTTTCTATATCTTATTCTGTGTTTGAGGACTTGTCCATAGTTTCAATTCCCTGACAAAATACAGAGAAGCGCCATTGATATAAAGGAAAAACTTCTCCATCGACACATCTTTTATAACAACATTCTTTGCTAATTCAGTTACACCCTTACGTCTGATATAGCGCAAATTATCGACAAAAGAGAGCTACGCTATACTCTTCAAACTTGATATCTCAGTGCAACTAGGATCAAAACCAGTGGATTAGCTCCTAATGTAGAAAAGTTTGAAATCATAATTTCCATAAGATCCAACATAAAATATAAGTTTAATATCATTTTCCCCACAAGGTTAAGCAGATGGTGAATAAAAATCATATAACATTTTTAAGGTCACCTAGGCTTGCTTAGAGTTTTCCGTGAAATATATATCCGCAAAACTATATCGTGCAACAATCGGCAAAAACTTAAAAACTTTTGTGAAACTCTTATTTCGACTCAACATACACACGAATTCACGATTTGTGTTACGATTCAAAAAACCATACTGTGATGAGAAAACATAAATAGTGTTCAACTTCTTAAAGAATCTAGATGGTAGATACAAATAATGACTACATTCTTACGATTGATTTAGATTGGGCACCTGATTGGATGATTGAATATGTGGCGAACGAACTTATAAGGGCCCAAGTAAAAGCAACGTGGTTTGTTACACATGCTTCTCCTGCTGTAGAAATGATAAGGCGAAGAAAGGATTTATTCGAAATAGGTATTCACCCGAATTGTTTGCCTGGAAGTACGCATGGGCGTAGCGAAGATGAGGTATTACGACATCTTAAGAAGATCGCTCCTGAGGCTATAAGCATGAGAACTCATGCTTTATATCAATCTTCTCTTTTTTTAGTCAAAGCCTCAAAAGACTATGGTATTTCGATTGACGTCTCGCTCTTTTTACCAAGAACCCCTAATTTGGTTCAGCACTATTTCAGGTGCCAAGGAGCGAACCTTTGGCGCATACCTTACTTTTGGGAGGATGATGTTGAAATGTTTGAGGAAGATTCTATCTGGGCGTTGTCAGACCCAAGACTCCATGTCAAAGGGTTGAAAGTGTTTAATTTCCATCCCGTATATATTGTTCTCAATACTAATAAATTCAGCGTATATGAAAAACTCAAACGCGAAAAACCAATACATACGTGGAATCTTGACTTTATACGTCCTCATATCAGTAATAACCATGGCCCAAAAACATTTTTCCTCGAATTGGTTGATTATCTATCTAACTTTGGTGGGCGATGCATTAATGAACTTATTTCCAATAAAAACAAATAAGCTAGGTTGATCATGCAACTAGTAATAATTGGGCATACTCAAATGCTTTACAACACGGCTTTATTACTACACCAACAAGGTCATCAAGTTAATGCAGTTATTACAGCCGAAGCAGCGCCAGAAAACAACTGCACCGGAGAGGACTTCCAAAAATTAGCGGACTCTATTGAAGCACCATTCCTCTTAACTAATAATTTGGACTCCCTAGAGGTTATTGAACTATGTCGAGGGTCAGACGTAGGCATCAGTATAAATTGGAAGACCCTGTTTCACGAGAGGCATATTAATTTATTTCGCTTAGGAATCTTGAATGCTCACCATGGGGATCTACCCAAGTACAGAGGCAATGCTTGTTCAAATTGGGCAATTATTGAGGGGGACCAATCGATAACAGCCTCCGTCCACTTTGTAGAGGGAGACAAACTTGACTGTGGGCGAATTGTTGGTAAGAGGCAATTACGATTGAATGAGAATACCACTATTACCGATATATACAGTTGGTCAGAAAAAGTACTCCCAGAACTTTTTGTTCAAGTCCTCGATAAATTGCAATCTGATGAGAGTTATACGTTAAAGTATGCCGATCTAGATAGCTCGGAGTCTTTTCGCTGCTATCCTAGACTTCCAGAGTATGGTTTTATTGAGTGGAATGCTTCTGTAAAAACTATCCACAACCTCATACGTGCTACGTGTTATCCTTTTTCAGGTGCATACACGTATCACGTTTGCGAGGGAAAGGTAAGAAAGTTGATTGTCATAAAAAGTCGAATTGTGCAAAGTCAAACGAAAGACCTAGCCATGCCAGGCCACGTGATAAAGAACGATAAAAATTCGGGAGAAAGTTGGATTAAAAGCGGAGACGGGATATTAGCGTTAGCGGAGTGTCGCTATGAAAACGAAACAGAAGCTTTTTTGCCAGGCCAGCGGTGGACGTCTATCAGGATGACACTAGGTATACGGGTAGAAGACTGGATATATATGATTAATACACAGAAAACCTAAAAACGTGCTGCATCACGAACAGCTATTCTGCTTAGTTTATTATTGACAGGTGAGGTTGATCGTTGGACCTTTATAAAAAAAATCGACCGGTAACTATAGCTTATTTTAAGAAAATATGATGCTTTACAATCTTTTAGATTGAAGTATATACTCCACGTTGTTTTTTAGCACTTCTTGCAGATCACTAACTGGCCGTTCTTCTTTTTATTAAATAAAATATGAGACACCAAATTTGTACCAAATGTTGTATTGATACAACAGTTTTAGGAGTAAAGTTTGATCAAAGCGGAGAATGCAACTTTTGCAAAATGCATAATGAGCTCGATCAGGAATTTCCATTAAACCAACAGGGACAGAAAAAGTTTAAAATTATAATTCAGAAAATAATAAAAGCTGGAAGGGGAAGAAAGTATGATTGCGTGGTCGGAATCAGTGGCGGACGAGATGGCTGTTATACACTTTATTTAGCCAAAAAACTGGGCTTGCGCCCCCTTGCTGTCCATTTCAACGATGGATTTGGCAATCCGGTCGCAGGAGAAAATATGACCAACGTTACTAAGAAATTGGGTGTGGATTTAAAAACCGTTACCTCCGATTGGAGAGAATCCAAGGATATAAGAGTTGCCTTTCTAAAAGCGTCCACCCCCGATTTGGGAATGCCCAACGACTTAGGAATTGCCACTGCGCTATATTCCTCAGCCCTTCAGGAGAATATTAAATACGTTTTAGTTGGCCATTCATTTAGAACCGAAGGAGTTGCTCCCATTGGCTGGCTATATATGGAGGGTAGGTATCTCCAAGACGTTCATGGGCGTTTTGGAAAAATTAAATTACGAAAATGGCAACCCCTTGACCCTGGTTTTAATTTAGGATTGTACCAATTGGCTTACTATACTATTTTCAAGCGAATTAAAACTATATTTCCTCTTTACATGGTAAATTACGTTCGCGATGAAGTCGATGACATTCTAAGCAACGAACTAGACTGGGTCTATCCGGGAGCTCATCATCTCGACGACCTTTATCAATCACTAATGACTTATATTCTCAGGGTAAAATTCAATATCGATCGAAGGCTCCTTCACTATGGGGCCTTGATTAGATCAAGTCAGATGTCCCGGGAAGAAGCACTGGATAGAATGAAGGATGTTTATGTTATTGAAGACCCCAAAGTCATAGATCTGTGCCTAAAAAGACTTGGATTAAGCCAAGAAGAATTCGATAATATCCTAAAGATTCCAAAAAAAACATTTCTGGATTACAAAACTAATCTGTCGACACTTAAGCGGTTTAAGTACCTAATTAAACTCTTGACCTATGTTGATCTTTTCCCAAAATCCACCTATTTGAAGTATTTTGAATATTGATTTTTATTTAAAACCTGCATTTACTTCAAATTTGTTCATTCGGAAAAAAAATTAGTTTCCGCCAAAGAAGGCCTAACCATAAACCCAAAACCCTCAATTAAATCAGCTTATTTACTTTATCCCGGTATAGATAATGTTAAGCAAAGCACTTCATCCGCACAAATATTTTTGGCCCCAATCAGATTTAAGAGAAAATTCTCAATGGAAATTCATTAAAAATAAAAACATTTACGAGATGACCCTGCCGGAGGATACCGAAATTCTTGCCAAAGACAGCCGGTGGCCGGCTTTTTTTCCTGCACCCATGTGCTTTGTTACTACGGCATTCGAAGGAAACCAAGCATTGGAAAAAGTAGTAGGAGCCTCTATTGTAAATCGTTTTCCATATGTTTTGGCCTTAAGTTTCTGCAAAAAGGAATTATCAGATCGCCATTATTGCAGACAACAGTTTACAGAAACGCTCGAGCGTAGTCAGGGGATCTCGGTTCAATATCTGCCTATTGGTAATAGCCTGAACCGGGTTATGAATGCTATTTCTTCCACCCTGGAAAATAAAACGTTCAAGCGTTTGGAAAAATCAGGCCTGACGACGCGCGAAGGGATCACAAATGCCTCTCCTGTTTTTGAAGATGCCTACATGGTTTACGAAGGCCGTCTGGCAAAACCCGGAAAAGACTTTGATGGCAAACCCATATTTGAAAAACCGTGGCTAGACGCTGGTAGTCACCGAGTCTATTTTTTCGAAATTAATTTAATTCAGCTCCGACAGGATATTGCCAAAGGCCAAAGCCAAATTTGCTGGCAAAGCTTACCGACATGGAAACCCTCAACTACTTCGCAGGGGTCGATAAAATCGAGTCCAAAGCCCGACCTAGGAGTCCGCTATCAAAAGGGCTACACACCTCACTACAAATTTCCCTCATTAGGGACCATCGCGTTTGAAGCGGATACCACAGAAAATGGAATGGCTATCAAGCATCTACCGCCTTTACCCGAGGATCAGGTAGAGGTTGATAATGACCGGGCTCGATGGCCATGCTTTTTCCCCTCTTCAGTGGGCATGATTACGTCATGGACTAGAGAAAGGACTCCAAATCTCATGCCTTGCGGATCCACAACCATTATTAGCCGAAACCCCTTTATAATTACACCCTGTGTATCCTATGCGGCGATTAATGAGCGCTATAGTCCAAGAAAAACGCTGGGAATTCTTAGGGAAAGCGGAAAATTCGGCTGTGGTATCCCTTATATTGATGAGACAGTAATCGATGCTATTCGTTATGCTGGAAATATTTCGCTTAGCGGGGATCCAAAAAAAGTTGCTAACGCCGGCTTGCCGATAGAAGATTCTGAGTGGGCTCCAATTTGCTCTTCTCTCCCCATCCATTTTGATTGTAAAGTAGTGGATGAAATCCGGTTAGGCACACACATCATGTTCATAGGAGAAGTTTTAAAGATACGGGTTCGGGCTGACGTCACAGTTCAAAACTGTTTGGAGTGGGTTCCGTGGCCAGAGGTTAGAAATAATCGGGTCTGAGAATAGAACGAATTAAGGTTTGTAAACAATGAATGCATATGGATAAATCTTCGCTTAAGATCGGAATGGGGCAACTACTGGTTGAGGGGGGTGAACCTGAACGCAATTTGGAGCGTTGCGGCCAAATGATTGCTGATGCGGCTAACAATAATTGTGATTTGGTTCTGCTCCCTGAATGTCTTGATCTTGCTTGGACGCATCCCAGCGCAAAGTTGGAAGCCAAACCTATTCCTGGACCATACAGCGACATAATTTGTCAGCATGCCTGCAACCATAAAATGTATGTTTGCGCAGGGCTGACTGAAAAGGCAGGAAATAGAATATATAACTCGGCCATCCTTGTAGACGACACTGGGGACATCCTTCTGAAGTACCAAAAAATTAATGTGTTGCAGGTCGCACAAAATATATATTCCATTGGACGAAATCTTTCAGTGGCAGAAACACGGTTCGGCATCGTAGGCGTCAACATCTGTTCCGATAATTATGAGGACTCTCTGGAAATAGGACATACTTTAGCCCGCATGGGAGCTAAAATAATATTATCCCCTTCATCATGGACGGTGGATTACTCTGTCACCGAGGGAAAGAATCCATATGGTGAAAAATGGTTTCTACCCTATCACACTCTTGCGCGGCTCCATGATATAGTTATTGTAAGCGCTACAAGCGTGGGAGTTATTGTCGGCGGCGTTTATGAAGGGAAAAAAATGGTGGGATGCTCCTTGGCCGTCAACAAAACTGGAATTATTGCACAAGGAAAATACAATGAGTTTGCTGGAGAACTGGTCACCACTCAGATCGATTTGCCTGGTGCCCAGGCCTTAGGAACAGCTGTAGGAGAAAGGCTTAAGGTTCAAAATTATTATAAATAGATCATGTTGTGAAGCTTCTTTTTGTCGGAATCAGGAACCATATATTTCCTTGATCACTTGAACGCATAGGAGTACCTTTTCTTCGGTCAAACCAGCGAACATGGGAAGGGCTATCCCTCTTCTTACGACACGTTCGCTGACCGGAAGTTTCCAACCCTGCAGTTTGTAAGGCGGTTCCTCATGCGCATTAACGTTCGAACGTCGTGAGGCGATCCCCCTTTTGCCGAGGGTTTTCATAAGTTCAAAGCGATCACATGGAGCGTCATCTGCTAAGGTGCAGACAAATGTCTGCCAGTTTGTGCGGCTGTGGGGTTTTTCCTCTTGAGTCTGTATCCATGAGATTTCTCCGAGAAGTTTTTTGTATAATTGCCCGCAGTTTCGGCGATTTTCTATGATGCATGACAGTTTTTTCAATTGCTCAATTCCCACCGCTGCTTGAATGTCTGTCATCCGAAAGTTGAACCCTGTTAACAAATAACTTTCTAGAACTCCCNNTTTTGAATTGTGGCGTTTGTAATCAGGAATGTTCATTCCGTGATGACGAAGAAGACGAAATTGCCTGTCGTGTTTCAACTGGCCGGTAGTAAGCATACCTCCNTCTCCGGTAGTGATGATTTTTCTCGGATGAAAACTGAAACAGGCGATTTGGCCATGTGGTTTNCCAATTGGTTCCCAAGAGGANTCCCTGTTTATCGAAAACTGGCTTCCAAGGGCACAGGCGGCATCTTCAACTACAGGAATCCTGTAGCGTTTAGCGATTTCCAACAACCGGCCCATATCGCAGGGCATTCCGTATTGATGTACTGGAAGTAATGCGGCCACACGTCCCCTATTTTTAATTGAACTAGAGTCCAAAAAAGTTAAGGGGGATTCTCCAACGGCTAAACGAGGTATTTCTTTATAGAATAAGCCGTCGTCGCGTTCCTCGCAGTCCTCCTCCAAAATGCGTTCGACCTGGTCTGGATCGATATTGAAACCGCGCGGTTCGATATCTGCAAAAACTGGTTCGGCACCACAGTGCCTAATAGCATTGGCGGTCGCAATGAAGCTATGGCTTACGGTGACAACCACATTTCCAAAACCGACTCCTACAGCTTTAAGGGCAAGCGATAAAGCGACAGTACAATTGGAAACGGCGCAAGAATGGGTCGCATCTGTGATTCGAGAAAAATCTGTCTCGAACTGATCAACCTTTGGGCCTTGGGTCACCCAACCAGAAAGAACAACGTCCTTAGCTGCTTCAGCTTCTTCCCTATCTAAGAAAGGTTTTGCGAATGGAATTTTTTCGTCGCGAGGGTTTACCAATTTCTTCCAGATTCCTCTTTTATCAGATTTTTGAATCCGCGCAAATGATGTTTAAAATAATCGACAGTTTTTTTGATTCCTTTATCAAAATCAACTTTGGCCTCCCAATTGCACAGTTTTTTAAAATTAGAACTATCTGCTAACAAACGTCCAACGTCACCAGGCCGTTTGTCCTGAAGCTCGATATTACTTTCATCGACGCCTATCACTTTACAAATTGTTTCGGCTAGATCCTTTATGGAGATTTCCGTCCCGCTTCCAATATTCAAAGTCTGTCCTATTGCATCGTCACATTCCGCCAAGAGGATCAGTCCCCACCCCACATCTTCGACATAAGTAAAATCTCTAGTTTGTGAACCATCTCCAAAAATAAGAATAGGTTGTCCGTTTAATGCCCTGATGATAGATTTTGGAATGACTTCTCCGGCATCGCCTTCAAAATGGGAGCGCGGTCCATAAGTGTTGAACGGGCGGATAATAACTGTTTTCATCCCATAGGTTTTATGGAAGGCTCTTGCATAGGCTTCGCCAGCAAGCTTACTAGCACCATAGACTGTTTCGGGTCTTGGCGGATGTGTCTCTGGAATAGGGACATATCTAGCGGTACCGTATATTTCTGATGAGGAACAGTAAATAAATCGTTCGACACCTGCCTCCTCGGCCTTGGTGAGAACATTTAGGGTACCTTCTGCATTGACTTGGTGGTTCTCAAACGGGTGGGCAATAGAATGCCGAACCCCAAGGCAGGCAAGATGAAATACCACCTCCACCCCACGCATGGCTTTTGAGATATCGCCGGACTCCAGAACGCTTCCTTCGATAAACTGTAAGCGACCAGATTTTTCATGGTGCTCTATATTTTCATATTTCCCATTGGAAAGATTGTCAAGAATTCGCAACCGACACCCTTTGTCCACAAGTTTGTCTGCTAAGTTGGATCCTATAAATCCTGCTCCTCCGGTGATAAGGCATTCTTTTCCTTGAAGCTTCATTGTTAGACCACCATTTCGCTTAGAGTGTCGCAGATATATTCGATTTGTTCTTTTTCCAGTTCGGGATACATTGGCAGGGAGATGATTCGTTTTGCAATTTTCTCGGTTACCGGAAAAGACTTGGGTCCCAAATTCAAACGGGAGTAGGCTTTTTGCAAGTGCAGGGGAATAGGGTAATGCAGTCCACATTGAATTCCTCTTTCCTTGAGGAGTTCAATA
>NZNL01000007.1 GCA_002694855.1 Gammaproteobacteria bacterium | reverse complement strand
TATCTTTTTGCGACGACTTCTGCAGTCTGGATCATTGAACAATAAATTTCTGGCTTGTGCTTTCCTAGCCATTCCTCATTGCTCCGATAGGTGTTACGGTGCTCATTCTGTACCAAACTGATGGACTCGAGACCGCCTGCAACAACCACCGGTACTTTATCGACCAGTACCCGCTGAGCAGCCAGACTGATCGCTTGAAGGCCTGAGCTGCATAATCGAGTAATAGTTGCCCCGCTCGCTGTCACCGGAAGTCCAGCTCGAAGGGCAGACTGTCGTGCAATGTTGCGCCCCGTGGCCCCCTCGGGTAATCCACAACCAATAATCACATCTTCGACTTCCTGTGGCTCAATCTGAGCCCGCCTTACAGCCTGCTCGATGACGTGTCCCCCGAGCGTCGCCCCATGCGTATTATTGAATGCGCCCCGATAGGCCCTTCCGATTGGCGTTCTAACGGTGGCAACAATCACGGCATCAGTCATCTTTGTCTACCTCGGTATTTACTTGGGGCAATAATCGGACAGTGACCACCTATCAATCCGACGCACAGGCAGAATACCGTTTCAAATGAAAATCTACATCGCCGAACAAGATATCAATCATGGTTAAGCGTTTGAAGTAATGACCTACACTGAGTTCGTCCGTCATTCCCATCCCTCCATGTAACTGAATACTCTGCTGGCCAACAAACCGGGCTGCCTTTCCAATACTTACTTTTGCAGCGGAGGTTGCTCTCTTCCTAGCATTGGAATCACATTCGCCCAATTTTAAGGTTGCCATATATGCCATGGATCTCGCTTCTTCACAGGCCATCAATATATCCACCATTCGATGCTTTAGAACTTGAAATGTTCCAATGGGCCGCCCGAATTGCTCCCGAGTTTTAACATACTGAAGCGTAGCAGTATAAAGCGCTGACATGATACCGACCGCTTCCGCACACACCATCGCAATTCCATGATCCACAACAAGTTCGATCATGGGAAGACCACAATCCAATTCACTCATAATTGCTGTTCTGCTTAAGCAAACGTTATCAAAAATAAGCTCCGACGCCGGTANATCGTCCTGCAGCCTGTAATCTTGCCGAGAAAGACCCGTGCTGTCACGATCAACCAGAAATAGCGTGATACCGTCTTTATCACGACGATCTCCTGTTGTCCGAGCCGAGACGATAATTTTGTCTGCAGAGTTAGCATGGCGGACAACAGCTTTTTTACCATTGAGAATAAATTGATCTCCATTTTGTTGGGCAGACAATTGAACATCAGACAAGTTGTAGCGTGACTGGGGCTCTGCAAAAGCAAACGTGAGTATCAAACGACCCCCAACTAGATTGGAAAGTAATTCGGGTCTTTGTCTCTCGTTATAACCTATCTGAATCAGCTTGCTGCCTATCACTACCGTCTCCAGAAAGGGTTCTAGAATCAACCCTGGACCCAGCGCCTCAGCCACAACCATAGTGTCGACCGCNGAACCTCCGTTACCTCCAAATTCTTCCGGCAAATTTANACCGAGCCAGCCAAGTTTCGAGAAATCTTGCCAATTTTCCNGAAGAAAACTNTCGCTCTCGTCAACAATCTTACGCCGTTTGTCAAAAGGATATGATTNGCGAACAAACCGCTCCACGCTGTCTCTAAGTATGCTGTGCTCAACTGATAACGATAAATCCATTTAGAAATCACATATCCAGTATTTTTTTTGCGATTATGTTTCTTTGTATTTCATTCGTTCCACCAGTNATAGATGCTTTNCGCCAATTNAAATAATAAGGCGCAAGTCCAGGGGCATATTCGGGTCCAACTNNACAATCTTCCCTGCCNTCATAAAGCACCTCAGGTAGATATGGNTGCGCGTAATAGCCAACCGACTCTACAAGTAATTCGGTAATTTTCTGCTGAATTTCAGTACCTCNTATCTTGAGCAGTGATGATTCNGGTCCTGGCGTACGGCCCTTGCTNAGATCNGATAGAAGACGCAATTCTGTATATTCAAGNGCNATGAGATCAATTTCTATACTGGCTAACTTTCTTNTGAACAAAGCATCATGCTTTAGCAGATTGCCATCAATTTCTTCTGTGGCAGAAATCTGCTTTAGTCTCGCGATCTGCCTTTTAGATTGTGCGACCTTTGTAATTCCAATACGTTCATGCGAGAGCAGGCTTTTGGCACAGTCCCAACCCCTTCCTTCATCTCCAACCAAGTTTTCTATTGGAACTACGACATCCTCAAAAATGACCTCATTGATATCGCGTCGACCGTCAAAAGTAGTAATTGGCCGAACCGTGATTCCAGGTGTCTGCATATCAATCAGGAGAAAAGATATGCCTTGCTGTAGTTTTTCTGAAGGATCGGTACGAACTAGGCAAAACATCATGTCTGCACAGTGCGCATAGGTCGTCCAAATTTTTGTCCCATTAACTATGTAACTACTGCCACGCGGTACAGCNCTTGTTTTCAAAGAGGCAAGATCCGAGCCCGCATTGGGNTCAGAATAGCCTTGGCACCACCAGTCNTCACTGCTTAGTATTCTCGGTAAATAATGTGCTTTTTGCTCATTGGTACCGTATTTCATAATTACTGGCGCAACCATCTTTACTCCAAACGGCACCACCGGCGGTGCACCTCCCATGGCNCATTCTTCGTCAAAAANATAGCGCTGGANAGGANNCCANCCNGTTCCACCAAAGCTCTCNGGCCAATTTGGCGCCATCCACCCCTGCTTATATANAGCGCCCTGCCAANACAAGTGATCNTCCTTTTGAAGNTATAAGCCNTTGTCGACCTTATNTTTNATTGAAGNGTCCANTTCTCGGGNGACAAATTCCCGNACCTCTTCCCGAAACATTACCTCTTTATCGCTAAATTCAAGGTTCACAATATTTCTCAGAAGCTTTGACTGTCTTCAATTGATGACTCTAGAGAATGTTTAAATCTGATAACTTTCCGTTGCGTTCCGAGAAACTTTTGAGAAGTAGTGAAGGTTCCCATCTCCTACCATGGATATGGTGATACTTGACGATGCTTGTATATACATTTTCTAAGCCCATCTTATCAGCAAAAAACATTGGCCCACCATAACGCCTAGGGAATTTGTAACCGTTTAGCCAGATAACGTCGATATCNCTCGGACGAAGGGCTATTTTCTGTTCGAGTATGTTTGCCCCTTCATTAATCATGAGATAGAGGCAGCGCTCTAGGATCTCATTATCAGAGATTGCACACCTATTAATTCCTAATTCCTTTGAGTAATTTTCAATGAGATCCCTAACTACAGGCGAATGGATTGGAGTTCTACTTCCAGATTCATAGTCGTACCAACCTGCATTTGTTTTCTGACCAAGCCGCCCAATTTCACAAACTTTGTCTCCAATAACTGGCCACTGTAAATGCAGGGGCCGAATCTGGTTGTGCCGTTTTCTGATACGCAACCCGACATCAAGACCGGCAAGATCTGCTACCGCGAACGGCCCCATCGAAAAACCAAATTTGACCATCACCTTATCAATTTGCTCTGGGGTGGCCCCTTCCCCTAACAAGAAAAAAGCCTCCCGAAGAAAACTGTGAAGCATTCGATTTCCTACAAATCCGTCACAAACACCGACCACCACACCAATTTTTCGAATCGTTTGTACTAACTTCAAGACCGTCGCTACCGTGTCTAATGAAGTCTGCCTGCCACGTACTATTTCCACGAGGCGCATCACGTGTGCAGGACTGAAAAAGTGCATACCCGCGACATGCTCTGGCCGAGTTGTAGCTGCGGCAATCTCATCAATATCAAGCGTTGAAGTATTCGTTGCCAGAATCGTGTCCGGCCCACATGATTGATCAAGNCGAGAAAACACTTCTTTTTTCATATCCATCTCTTCAAAAACCGCCTCAACAACAATATCTACATCTCTAAGGTCATCATAATTTGTTATGCCTGTAATCAAACTAAGGCGCTCTGTCATCTCTGAATATGAAATTCGGCCTCGCTCGACGCAGCGTCTGTAGTGATCCCTGACTCTATCTACTCCCCGCTCAAGTAAGTTAGATGAAGCATCAAGGAGCTTTGTCGGAATACCTGCATCAACGAAAGTTACAGCGATACCAACACCCATTGTTCCAACCCCGATCACCGCAGATGATTTCACCGACACTGNTTTGATGCCATTAGAAACATGGAGAATACTTGAAGCTAACAACTCCGCCTCAAAAGCATATTGACCTGCTTGGGAATCTATGTGCATCAAACTCTCGTTTCGTTACCGAAATGAATTTTTTTTTGACGCAATAAAAGTATGGTATACATATACCAAAAGGTGATCAAATAAAAACCTAAATTAATTTTCCTCGGAGATTAAGATGACAGACCTATATTTTGATGATCTAAAAGTTGGACAGGTTTTCGAAAGTGTCGGACGCACTATAACCAATCACGATGTTTTAACTTATGCTGGAATAACGGGAGATAATAATGAAGTGCACACTAACGACGAATTCGCAAAAAACACACCATTTAAAAAACGAATTGCCCATGGATTGCTCATTGTCGGTATCGCTTCAGGTCTGACACAGAGACTAGGCATATTCAATAGAAGTGCTATGGCAGCACTCGATCTGCAATGGACATTTAAGGCTCCCGTTGTGATCGGAGATACAATCCACATCCGCGTTACTATCGAAAACATGAGAGAGACCTCTAAAGGGGATCGTGGAATAGTAACCCGGCGGTACGACGTGCTCAATCAGCGGGACGAAGTTGTACAGACCGGCAATTTCGTTGTAATGATGCACAAAAAACCAAAGTAGCAGTGAATTAATATTTCGTTCAATCTGCNTATTTTNATCACAACTTATCAATAAATTGTTAGCCAAGGAGAATCGAGATGAGTCAAAAGTTATCAGGCAAAGTCGCGTTGGTAACAGCCGCCGGTGGCGCAGGTATGGGGCAAGCAATTGCCCGGAGGTTCATCCAGGAAGGCGCCAGAGTTGTAGTCACCGATTCTCATGAACGCAGAATCAAAGAAGTTGCAAGTGAACTCTCATCGGAAATTGATGATGAGGTACTTGGACTCAAACTCGATGTGCGCTCACAAGATGATGTGAATTCTTGTGTGGAACAAACACTATCTACACATGGAACAATCGATATTCTTTATAACAATGCTGGAATAAACAAAATAAGCCCAGTTTGGGAGCTTTCTGATGAAGATTGGACGCTTATTCTCGATGTTTGCCTAACTGGGACATTTCGGTTAACGCGAGCGGTGCTACCGTCGATGATCAAACAAAAATCAGGTGCAATCATTAATGTCTCGTCAATAGCGGGCTGGCGTTCTGACGCGACGAGTGGTGGGCAATCTGCCTATGCAGCCGCAAAAGCAGGCGTCATGGGTTTAACTCGCAGCACTGCTGCCGAGGTAGGAGAACACGGAATCCGCGCGAACGCCATTGCTCCCGGTCTTATCTANAACCAATTTCTTGAACGGATTTATGATAAATCATGGTTTGAGATGCAGGAACAACAAAACTTGGTCGGCAGAATCGGCCAGNCAGACGACGTCGCAAGTCTCGCCGTATTTTTGGCGAGCGACGATTCAAGTTTTATCACCGGTGAAGTAATGTGTATAAGCGGAGGTCGTTATATGCACGCTTAGGCAGGTANNCAGGAAATTACGAAATTACTCGNCCTTTNATAAAATTACAAAGNATGCGGCAACCTGACTCATTAACTGAAGACGGAGTTAAGCAATTTCGCCAACANGGTTATTGGCAAGGGCGTCTGTTTNTTGACCTCATTGATAGCCATGCGACAGTTGCACCTGACAAAATTGCAATCATCGAGGCATCGACTCAAACTCGTCTGAGCTATCAGCAACTTCGTGATCAGACAAAAAACCTNGCAGCGANCCTAGTTCGTTTAGGAATTGGCAAGTCCGATGTAGTCTCAATTCAAGCTCCAAACTGGCCTGAGCTGGTTATCTGTCACCTTGCGCTGAATCGAATTGGCGCAGTCTTCCTGCCTCTGCATCACGGCTTCCGAGAANCCGATATAAAACACTTGTTAGAGCACACCAATGCTAAAGCATTTATCTACCCTGGCACTTACAAAGGGTTTGATTATCGGGTGATTCTTGAAAACATTAAGGATCAATTACCAGATTTACAGAAAAAAGTTGTGATGAGGGAAAACCCACTAGAAGGAGAGCTTTCTTTTGAAGCCCTGGCATCAGATAGTAGTTGGGTAGAGCAATTTGGAGATGATTTCCTCGAAGAGCATCGTCCTGATTCAGTGGAATCAAGACACATTATGGTTTCTTCGGGCACAACATCAAAGCCAAAATGTGCTGTGTACTGTGACGATGCAACAATATTTAAAATAGTTCAACAATATGGAAAATTCGCCTGTCATCTGACTTCTGATGATATTGCTGCAGCCATCGCGCCCGCGGGCACCGGTGCAACTGGCTATAGTTTTCCCGTCATGGCACCACTCTTATTTGGAGGCACGTCTGTTTTACTTGAACACTGGAGTAGCAAGACCGCTAAAACCGCTTTGGACCTAATTGAAACTTATCGTTGTACTTATGCNGTGATGATTCCAACCCAGTTGATAAAGTTACTAAATATAGAAAACATTGAAGACTATGACTTGACTTGCCTGCGGTTTATCACTACNGCTGGCGCCAAGTTACTGCCAGACACTGCGTTGGAAGCTGAGCGACGNTTTTCCTGCATGATTCAGAATTTNTATGGCACCACTGATGCCGGGGTTGCTACCTTAACNTCNGTGGATGATTCCCCCCAACAACGCTTAACTGAAGGNCGCCCTCCTCCTGGGCAAGAATTGAGAATCATCGATTCAGATGGAAGGCTTGTAAAATCNAATGAAGCTGGAGAAATTTGTTGGCGGGGTCCTAATCAAAGTTATGGTTTCTTCAATGCGCCCGANGAAAATGAAAAGATTTGGGATGACGAAGGTTGGTATCATAGTGGGGACATTGGAACACTGGATGANAGCGGTTACTTGACAATCGTTGGACGTAAGAAAGACATGATCATCCGCGGCGGGCAAAATATTCATCCAGGCCAAATTGAAGAAATAATGTACCGACATCGGAAAGTTGTTGAAGTAGCAGTNATTCCCGTAAGTCACGAAGTACTTGGAGAAATTGCATGTGCAGTAATCCTGCCAACATCATTAGAATCACCACCAAGCCTGAATGAATTGAATCAATCTATTCTCGATGAAGGACTCCCGGTCTGGAGCCAGCCAGAACGTGTTCTTTTCGTTAAAGACTTTCCTCGGAATCCTGGTGGAAAGGTTGATAAGCGTGCATTAATTTGTAAGTTGTCGAGTCTAGATTTAAGTGGGTGAGCATGAATNCTCACTCGAACGTGTACCTAAACTAAGCAAAAATGGAGGCTTCTAGTGTCTGAACCAATATTTGAAGACATTCTTTACCAANCAAACGATGGTATTGCGAGGATTACNATCAATCGNCCAAAAACACTAAACGCNATGCGTGATACGACCTTTGCGGANCTNGCTGCCGCAATTGAACTGGCTGGTCAAGATAGNAAGATCGGCGTCATCGTNCTTTCAGGCACTGGCGATCGGGCGTTTTCATCGGGCGGTGATGTGAAATGGGAAAANGCAGGNGGCCTTGCAGATCGACATAGAGGAGTCAACCCACGTAATGTTCATGAGATGGTGCGTCATTGTGGAAAACCTGTAATTGCAGCAGTGAANGGATATGCCATTGGTATGGGCAATCACTTAGCTTATTGCTGTGATTTAACGATCGCTGCCGACAATGCGATTTTTGGGCAAAATGGACCCCGTGTTGGCAGTCCCGCTGAAGGATGGATAGTCGGTTACGCCGCNCGCGTGGTTGGTGCAAAAAAAGCCCGGGAAATGTGGATGCTTTGTCGCCGATATAAGGCTGAAGAAGCTTTAGCGATGGGACTTTGCAACGTCGTTGTCCCTCTGGATGAACTCGATAGCGAGGTAGAAAAGTGGTGCGGAGAAATTCTTTCTTTAAGCCCAACCTGCCTGAAAGTCGTCAAAGCATCATTCGACGCAGACATAGATTACTTCCGTGACCCATCTCCCAATCACTTTCAAATGATGTTAGCTCCCGATTATTTCTCTACCGAAGAATCTAAAGAAGGTGCGAGCGCATTTTTAGAAAAACGCAAACCTGACTTCATGCAATTTCGCGTTTAGGGACGCTCACCAAATAGCGAAACTAATCTAGCCCACGCCGCTAAAAGGCTACGACTTGAGGTCGTGATTAACTGATTAGAACAAGTATGTATGACCAACCGAAAATGATGAACTCATATTAATGAATACGATTGTGCTAACGCTATAGTTCTAATTATGAATTTTCATCTGACCAATGACCAAGAGATGTTTGTTGAATCTGTACGTCGTTTTGCCCGCGCTCATCTGCAAGAAGGTGCGGTAGAGCGAGTTCGTTCACCTAATTATCCATGGGATNCCGCCAAGCTCATTGCGGACCAACAGCTGATGGGCATAACGCTTCCGGAAGAAGACGGNGGACTCGGNGNNACNCTAATGGATGCTGTCCTNGCAGTTGANNANATNACNNTNGTATGCCCGCGAAGTGCGGACGTCTTACACGCTGGTAACTTTGGACCTGCACGAGCGCTGTCCGAATATGGTACGCCGGCTCAAAAAGATAAATACCTCGAGCCAACATTATCTGGTCATGGCCTAATTGCTATAGGAATGACGGAGCCAGAAGCGGGCTCCGCTCTAACTGAGCTCAAAACAACTGCCACGCCCGATGGAGATGGTTATCGTATCAATGGCACAAAAGTTTTCACTACCCACAGCATGGACGCAACGTCGATACTTGCATATGTACGTTTTGGACCCGGTATCGACGGAATCGGATCTGTTCTTATCGACATCAACGCAGAAGGTTTAACCTTTGGTGAAACCTCCAAGTACATGTCTGGCGATCTATGGAGACAGCTGTACTTTAAGGATGTTTCCATATCACCGCACGATGTATTGCTGAAGGAAGGCGGATTTAAAAAACAGATATCTGCCTTCAATGCCGAACGTATCGGGAATAGTGCCAGGGCACTTGCTTTTGGCCGACATGCATTCAATATTGCTCGAGAGCACGTCCTTTATCGTCGGCAGTTTGGTAGGAGGCTGTGTGACTTCCAAGGCACGCAGTGGAAGTTTGCAGAAATGGCCATGAAACTAGAATCAGCTCAGCTCGTACTTTACAAGGCCGCTACCAACGCCGACAAGGACTTGCCGTCAGCAACCGAAACAGCAATGGCAAAACACATTTGTAACCAGGTCGGTTTTGAAGTCGCAAATGATGCTATGCAAACAATGGGTGCGACCGGTTATAGCGAGTCGACCCTAGTGGATTACTGCATGAGACGGGCTCGTGGACTACAAATTGCAGGTGGTTCGTTAGAGATGATGAAAAATAAGATTGCGGAGGGAGTTTTTGAGTGCCGTTTTCCGCAACGCCTGCCAGACGACTAATTTATAACTGAGACAATTCAACTATAAGGAAGAGGATCAACGGGTTTGGTAAACGTGATAGGCAAACTTACCGTGCTCTTTGATTAGAAAATATGTTGTGACTAACAGCCTTGCCAGCCAAATCGATCGAACAGGAACCTCTCCTGTGCGAGTAGGTTTAGAGATTGATATTGATGCTGTAGAAAGTTACTTCAAGGAGAATATAGATAACTTTTCCGGAAGCATTACAGTCACACAGTTCAAAGGTGGTCAGTCAAATCCCACGTATAAAGTAGAGGCTGACAATAAAGCTTGGGTTATACGAAGGAAGCCGCCAGGAATATTAGTCCCATCTGCTCATGCGGTTGATCGTGAATACCGGATTTTATGCGCTCTTCAACAAACTGACGTACCTGTTCCAAAGGCTTTTTCTCTCTGCATGGACAAAAATGTCCTTGGGACAGAATTTTTTGTTATGGAGTTTCTCAATGGTCGCGTGTTTTGGGACCGATTATTGCCTGATATGACTACCAATCAACGAATGAAAATCTATGACGCACTTAACAATGGTATCTCGACACTACACGGCGTTGATGCTAACGAGATAGGGTTAGATACCTTTGGAAAAAGCGGAGGCTACGTAGACCGACAGTTAAGACGGTGGGGACGACAATATCTAGAGGCGGATGATGAACGCATACCCGAAATGGATAATCTCATCGGCTGGCTAAAAGACCACAATCCGAAGAATCAAGAAACTTCTA
Organism: Gammaproteobacteria bacterium; assembly: GCA_002694855.1. Taxonomy (GTDB): domain Bacteria; phylum Pseudomonadota; class Gammaproteobacteria; order Pseudomonadales; family Pseudohongiellaceae; genus UBA9145. The sequence goes on along the minus strand of NZNL01000007.1, from coordinate 4,551 downwards.
TAGTGCATGGCGACCTTACCTTAAACAATGTCATCTTCCATCCGAGCGCGCCAGATATTATTGGTATCTTAGACTGGGAGCTTTCCACACTAGGTAATCCGGTTGCTGACTTTGCGTATCAAGCAATTCAATGGCGCATCCCAAATCATCTGTATGGTGGTCTTGGTGGTATAAATCTTGAAAATCTAGGAATCCCAACGGAAAACCAATATCTTGCCTCTTATTGTCAACGCACTAACCGTGACCGCATTAGCGACTGGCCGTTCTATATGGCATTCAGCATGTTCAAATGGGCCAGCATTCACTACGGCATCCGGGTCCGCCGAAAGGCTGGTACAGCCTCTGGTATCAGTTCATCTCATAAAAAGGACAGCGCTCGACCCTATGCGCAACTTGCTTGGAAACAAGTGACAGAGTTTGGGTTAGATTAAAAAGATCCGATCAGAAAATGTAATCAACTACTGTTTTCCGATCAATCATATTTTTTGAGTTCAAATCTTCCTATCAAGTTGGTATGGACCTCATCTGGGCCATCGGCAATACGTATAGATCTTGATTTTGCATATGCCCGCGCAAGCCCAAAATCATCACATACACCGGCTGCACCATGAACCTGAATAGCGCGATCAAGCACAGCGCATGCCATTTTTGTTGCCACCACCTTGATTTCAGATATTTCTTTTCGAGCTTCCTTATTACCAACAGTATCCATTTTCCAGGCCGTATAAAGAGTTAACAATCTAGACTGGTCAATCTCCATACGACTTTCAGCGATTTGTTGACGAACAACCCCTTGTTCGGACAGGGGTTTGTTAAACGCGACACGATCTTTTGCCCTACGGCACAGTCCCTCGAGAGCACGTTCGGCCATGCCGATGAGACGCATACAATGGTGAATTCGGCCAGGGCCTAATCGGCCTTGGGCAATCTCAAACCCCCGGCCTTCGCCCAAAAGAATATTTGACAAGGGAATTCGGACATCTCGAAATTCAATTTCTGCGTGGCCTCGTGGCGCATCATCATACCCAAACACAGGCATTGAGCGTTTTATAGTAACGCCTGGCGTTTCTTTCGGTATCAAAATCATCGATTGTTGACGATATTTCTCTGCATTCGGATCCGACTTACCCATAAATATCAATAGCGTGCATCTTTGATCCATCGCACCAGAAGACCACCATTTATGACCATTCACCACATACTCATCATTTTCCCGTACGATGGAAGATTGAATATTTGTTGCATCTGAAGATGCAACATCAGGCTCGGTCATACAGAACGTTGAGCGAATTTTTCCGTCAAGTAAAGGCGCCAACCACTGTTCTTTTTGTTGTTCAGTACCGTAACGAACTAAAGTCTCCATGTTTCCTGTATCAGGGGCGGCGCAGTTAAAAGCTTCTGGCGCGATCAATGACCGACCCATAATTTCACAAAGAGGAGCGTACTCCAGGTTCGTGAGGCCACCACCAAGCTTCGACTCTGGTAGAAAAAGATTCCACAAATTCTGTTTTCTTGCTTCAGACTTTAACTCCTCCATAACCAAAGGCGACTGCCAACTGCCTTTGCTGGTGTCAAGCTGACTTTGATAAATTGCCTCTGAGGGATAGATATATTTATCCATAAAGGCCAACAGCTTTTCGCTGAGCTCACGGGTACGTTCTGAGGTTTCAAATATCATTTTTTTATCTGCCCTTATGCTAGAAAACTAACCGAACGAGGATATGCTCCACGGTCCATCCATAACGCGGCTTCTTTAGAAATCTACTTGTGACAATCGTTTTTAGGACTAAGCTAAGAAGTATAAACTTTGGTGATAGTGGGTAACAGGCATATCCACGGCAAGCTTGTTCTAGAATCCTGCTTAGATTCATATGTGATAACAGGAGTAAAACAACTCCTTAGGGATAAATACCATCTAAACATAGAAGAATAAAGTACACTGCGTTGAAAAACATCGTTGGCTGTCAATACACCGCACTACCGTCAAGAGGCCTATTATGGAGTCGAAACTGGTTGCAGAAAAAGTTGCGCTAGTCACCGGCGCAGGACGAGGAATCGGCGCAGAAATCGCCAAATCCCTGGCAGCGCACGGTGCCCATGTTGTAGTCAATGACATCGGCGGTAGTGAAACGGGCATAGGTAAGGATCAAACGCCGGCTACACAAACCCTGACCGAAATCCGCAGAGCAGGTGGTTCGGCTGAAGTTAACTTCGACAGTGTCGCTGATAACGCCTCGGCTAAAAAGATGATTCAACAGGCCTTAGACTGTTTTGGTCGTATTGACATTGTCGTCAACAATGCTGGAATCCTGCGAGACACGATATTCCACAAAATGGAGGAAGAGGATTGGGATGCAGTAATCAATGTACACTTGAAAGGAAGTTTTAACGTATCAAATGCAGCGGCTAGGCATTTTCGTAAGCAAGAATCGGGCTGCTTCGTCCATCTGACTTCAACCTCAGGCCTTATTGGTAACGTCGGGCAAGCAAATTACGCTGCTGCTAAATTGGGTATCGTTGGTCTGTCGAAATCTATTGCACTTGATATGTCACGTTTTAATGTCCGTTCCAATTGCATCGCTCCTTTCGCCTGGAGTCGCATGATCGGATCCATCCCAACTAATGACGAAACCCAAAAAAAACGTATCGAAACACTGAAACAAATGACACCCGACAAGATCGCTCCAGTCGTCGTCGCTTTGTGCTCTGACTCCGCAACAGAAATCACTGGCCAGATATTTGCAGTGCGTAACAATGAAATTTTCTTAATCAGTCAAAATCGACCACTTCGGGGAATTCAAGAAAGTGCCGGCTGGACGCCAGACACTGTCGTAAGACACGCCTTTCCAGCTCTTCAATCGGATTTTTACCCCTTACATCGCACACGAGACGTTTTTAGCTGGGACCCAGTGTAGTGGCAATCGTCTACGACCAACTCCTGAACTGGCCCTTTGAGACTGTAGAGGCCTCTTATACAGAGAAAGATACAATTCTGTACGCGCTCGGTGTCGGTTTTGGGGCTGACCCTATAGACGAAGGACAACTTCGTTTCATCTTTGAGGAACGTGAATTAGCCGCATTACCAACGATGGCCGCGGTCCTTGGAAAACCCGGCTTTTGGCTGCGTGACCCAGCAACTGGTGTGAATTGGAAAAAAGTTGTGCATGGTGAACAGGGTATAGAACTTCATAAACCACTTCCTACAGCCGGCACAATTCTCGCACAAACTCGTGTAACTGAAATTATCGATAAGGGCATAGGTCGAAGCGCTCTAATATGCACACAGCGTGAACTTTCGGACAAAGTGACTGGAGAATCATTAGCAACCCTGTCATCGACTACTATCGCCCGCAGCGATGGTGGATTCGGCGGACCGTCGGTACCGCAACCGCAACCACATGCCTTACCTGAGAGAAATCCTGATACAAGTTGCAACTTGCCAACCGTCTCACAGGCGGCGCTAATTTATCGCTTGTCTGGAGATCTTAATCCCCTTCATGCTGACCCGATTATTGCCCAAGAAGCTGGATTCGATGCCCCCATTTTACATGGGCTGTGTACCCTCGGTGTTGCTGGGCATGCATTGCTAAAAACGTACTGCGACTACGATTCTGCGCGCTTCAAAGCGATAAATGTCCGTTTTTCTGCTCCCGTTTATCCAGGTGAAACCATTCAAACAGACATGTGGCGAGATGGTAGTGTAATTTCTTTTAGATCTACAGTACCCGAGAGAGACGTTATAGTCTTAAACAACGGACGAGCTGAAATAGATTTGTAGTCAAAACTATAGCGGACGTAATTATTATCCATTTGATTGATCCCGACTATGACACTCTACCGCCATAATTTAATCGTGTAGATTTTTTCAGTTAAAGCTAGTCATTAACTTCAAATAGGAGGTTAGAGAAACATTATGGCTGCTATTGATACGGGTATTGATGAGTTTCTTCGTCAAACTCTCGTCGCTGTAATAAGCACAGTCGACAAAAGTGGTCGACCCCGATCAGCGCCTATCTGGTTCCACTGGGAAGATGGTGCGGCCTACATGTTCACAGATCGAAGCACTTTGAAGTGGCGAAATATACAGCGCTACCCCTATGCGTCTCTCTGTGTGGATTGGCGGGAGCCTCCTTATAAGTCAGTCATTCTGGATGGCCCAATCGAGGAAGCCGAAAGATCTCTATATGAACTCGTACTCTCGATGTCCCTTAGGTATTATGGTGAAGAACAAGGAGCAAACTTTGCTGAAGATTATAAACATCAATCGAAAAACGTTGCAGTATTCCGTTTAGTTCCTGAACGTGTCGCCAACTACCTGGATAAGGAGTAACCTTCATAGGGCTCCAGAGTAATTAACTTAGTCTATCCATTTCGATGTTGTGTCGTAATCATGATTAAAGCTATCAGCGGTTATCATTATTTTATTCTACAAAATACAGTCAAACTATAAATAATGGAGAAACAGATTTATGAACATTCCGGAAAATGTTGCTGACCTTCTTTCTTGGGAGAAAAAGTCATTCGCCCATCTCGCACTGGTTCTTCGCGATG
>NZNL01000069.1 GCA_002694855.1 Gammaproteobacteria bacterium | reverse complement strand
CCCTGCGGTAGTGGTGACAAGGTCAACATCGAGAGCATTTTCGTCTTCGTTCAGCCTATAGCTGGTGGAGCTGGACTGATAGACGGCTCTATCTGAATTGTCTATACCATCGCGCCCAATAAGCCCGCTTTGTGCCACATAGCTTCGCCCCGGAGAAGACTCCAATAGCACAAAGGGGTCATTTGAAACATCTAATTGTCTGAGGTGCTTTGGCAGGGCTAAGTATGTAATATCACCACCGATCAAATCGATATCGATTTCGAACGTGTCAGTTGACACTGAAATAACAGGAGTTGACGAAATGTTGGCAGTGGGCTCCGAAACAGTAACTGATTCATTGGGCTCCGAAACAGCAACCGATTCACTGCTTGTAGAGGATACCGGGGAATCTGGAAACTGTGTTGGGATATCGGTTACCGTTGTATTCTCGGGCGGTGAAATTAATGGCACTGGGCTAGGTGCCGGAGCGCCAAAATCCACGACCTGAGGATAATCGGTGTTCCAGGCCAGCAGCATCACGTAAGAGATTGCAGCAAGGGCACCGTAGAGCAAATATTTCGTTATATTCATAGTGGCTAATTCAAGCTCATTATTCAGAGGTCTTCTCTGTGCCAGGCACGGGATCAAATCCGCCTTCATGCCAGGGATGACAGCTGCAGATTCGACGTACACCTAGCCAGGATCCTTTAATTGAGCCGTGTTTTTCTATCGCTTCTTTNGTGTATTGGGAACAGGTGGGATAGAAACGGCAGTCATTGCCTATCAGCAAACTAAGAGTTAGCTGGTAGAAGGTTATCAATCGTATGAGCAGAGGTTTTAACATTGCTTAAATTGCCTAATTCATAACTATAACTGGCTCTGGCTAATGTGGCTCTTGTCTAGCGTAGACATTTGCTAGNCATATCTTTCCATAACATATTCAGCTTTCCTGCCAGCTGTTTGTTGTCTAGTTTACCAGCATCCTTTCGAGCCAACACAACCAAATCCAGCCCGGGCAGTTCTTTGACAATGTGGCGAAACGACTCGCGAATCTGGCGTTTTATCCGATTTCTTTGNACGGCANTAGAAACATGTTTCTTTGCGATCACCATNCCGAGCCTGGATCTTGAATCGTGGTTTCTGATAGCAAGNACAAGAAACTGGTGGCAGGAANTTTTCAACTGAACATTATCNAAGACGGCCNCATACTCNGCAGCACTCAGAAGCCTTAANCTTTTGGAGAAACCGTTAGTTGCCACTGGCTTTCCCTATTCTTAGTGAACAGAAAAGGAGAATTCAGCTGGATAATCGAGCGCGTCCTTTCGAGCGCCTTCTTTTAAGAATTTGGCGACCACCTTTAGTTGCCATGCGGGCTCTAAAACCATGAGTCCTAGCACGTTTTAATACGCTGGGTTGAAACGTTCTTTTCATAACAGAAATTCCAATCTTTTCGGCCCAAGCTAGACGCCATTGGTTTAAAAAAAAGGAGGGCGAATTCTAGTGGTTTTACNTTAAACTTGCAATCACGCAATGGATAGAACTGAACAGAGATTTTCAGAGTTGTGAGCGCAATACCCAGTCTGAAAAGCCCTCGGGCTTATCTGCGCATGGGCTCAGAATTTGGNCACAGGATATCCACAGCTTATTTATTCACAGGCGGCACTAATTTGCTCGGCGCGGCACAAATTTTCGCCTCGGTATTTATCAGCAAACCCTTTGTATAGTATTGATATATATGAACAAAAAAGCGGCTCAAAAACCCACGNTTTAGCATTCCAATCGGTGGATAACTCAATATTCAGCCGTTAGAATTGTCGCAGGNAAAAATAAAAAAACAAAAGCGAATAAGGAAAAAAACTGGTGGTAACCAACTGGCAAAAATGTATTGATTGTTTACAAGCAGAACTTCCCTCTCAACAATTTAATACTTGGATAAGACCCCTGCACGNAGAAGCGGACGCTGGGGTGCTGCGCATTTTTGCGCCAAACCGGTTTATTAAAGATTGGGTGAAAGGGAAATTTCTACACCGCATTCGTGAAATTCTGAATGAATCAGATGGACAAAGGTTCAGNATTAGCCTAGAAGTTGTCGCGTCATGCTCTCCTTATTTGTCGCCCCCGGCTCCCAATACTCATCCGGCTCTAGAGGGCGAGGACAAGCCCCAAGCCGAGCGGAGGCCCAAACCAGTGCGGTTCCCGGCAAGTGCTGGGCCGGTGGTGAACGGCAATAGCCCTAATATGGATATTACTATCGAAGGGAAGCTCAGGCACCGTGGCGCATTGAACCAGGAAAACACCTTTGAGAACTTCATCGTGGGCAAGTCCAACCAATTGGCTAGGGCCGCTGCTGAACAAGTTGCAGAGAATCCCGGTGATGCCTACAACCCTCTTTTTATTTACGGTGGTGTTGGCTTAGGAAAAACCCACTTAATGCATGCAATAGGTAATTACTTGGTGGCAAAGAAACCGACCGCCAAAGTTGTGTACCTTCATTCGGAAACCTTTGTTGCCACAATGGTAACAGCGCTGCAGCTTAATGCTATGGGTGAGTTCAAGCGGTTCTACCGCTCCGTTGATGCACTNCTTATAGATGACATTCAGTTTTTCTCCGGGAAGGAGCGTTCGCAAGAAGAGTTCTTTCATACTTTCAATGCCCTGTTGGAGGAGGGGCACCAGATCATTCTAACCTGTGACCGGTTTCACAAAGAGATCAATGGCCTAGAAGAACGACTGAAATCGCGGTTTGGCTGGGGCCTTACCGTTGCAGTCGAACCTCCTGAGTTGGAGACGCGTGCGGCGATCCTTATTAACAAAGCCGAACGCTGCAACGTGANCCTTCCTTACGAAGCGGCATTTTTTATTGCCCAGCGACTGAGATCGAACGTACGCGAGCTAGAAGGTGCGCTTAAGAGGGTAATTGCCCATGCGAATTTCAAGGGAGAACCGATTGGCCTAGACCTCATTAAAGAAGCGTTGCGAGATCTATTTGCNCTTCAGGACAAACTTGTCACAATTGATAATATTCAACGATCCGTGGCCGGGTACTATAAGATCAGGATGTCGGACATGCTTTCAAAACGGCGTAATCGCTCGGTTGCACGTCCNAGACAGGTGGCCATGAGCTTGTCNAAAGAGCTGACGAACCACAGCTTGCCGGAAATTGGGGATGCTTTTGGGGGTAGAGATCACACCACGGTTATGCACGCNTGCAAACAGATTCACCGGCTGAGACATAGCTCCACGGACATACAAGAAGACTACAAAAACCTGCTTAGGTCTCTATCTAACTAGAACTTAACATGTTGATATATAAGGTAAATATGTAAAATGCAATTTGTCATTTCTCGNGAGAGCTTGTTGAAACCGTTGCAGATAGTTAGCGGGGTGGTAGAGCGTCGGCAGACGCTTCCCGTGCTTTCCAATGTTCTCTTGGTTTTAAACGATAGTGAGCTATCACTGACAGGAACTGANCTGGAAGTAGAATTGGTCGGTAGAGTGGCTATTGACCAGGTTAAGCAGCCGGGCGAAATTACTGTCCCCGCTCGCAAACTCTTGGATATTTGCAAATCGTTAAAAGACGACTCTAACATTAACGTCTCTCTCGCAGACAACAAGCTAACCCTAAAGTCAGGNCGTAGCCGGTTTATGCTTGCCACCCTTCCAGCGACGGAGTTTCCTAGCACAGAAGANGAGCCNGATACCTTTTCTCTGACTATTCAAGGGACAAAGCTCCGTGAGCTGCTTGACAGCACGAGTTTCGCAATGGCACAGCAAGACGTTCGTTACTATCTTAATGGAATGTTGTTTGAGGTGGGAGCTGATTACTTGAAGGTNGTTGCCACGGACGGCCATCGGCTGGCGATGGAAACAGTCAGAATGTCCAATCCCATAGATGAAACCCAGCAACTTATACTCCCCAGGAAAGGNATCATGGAGCTTGCGCGACTGCTNTCCGATCATGACGGAGATATAAGTATGACCTTTGGGCAAAACCACCTAACAGTGACGATTCCAGAGTTCACGTTTACATCAAAACTGGTTGACGGCAAATTTCCGGATTACAACCGTGTTCTTCCCAAGGGAGGCGACCGGGTTTTAATTGGCAATCGTCAAGAAATGCGAGAAGCGTTTTCCAGGGCAGCTATTTTATCCAATGAAAAATACAAAGGGGTTCGCGTGATTCTCACGACCGGTGANCTTAAAATTCTCGCCAACAACCCGGANCAAGAAGAAGCGGAGGAAACGGTATCAGTGGATTATACAGGGGAGCCGCTAGAAATCGGTTTCAACGTTGGCTACTTGATCGATGTTCTTTCCACTCTGTCTAGCCCAAATGTAAAAATTACACTTTCAGACCCCAATAGCAGCGCATTGCTGGAAGCAGAAGCGAAAGAAGGCAGCGATGCTGTCTATGTCGTTATGCCGATGCGGCTGTAAACGGGCAGCTAATACTTGCGTCTCTAGCACGGCATATGAGCATCCTACAATCGCTCAGTATTACGTCAATTCGAAACATACAGCAGGCGGTTCTTAAATTAAGCCCTGGGGTAAATTTACTGCATGGTGAAAATGGCAGCGGGAAAACCAGCGTATTAGAATCTATCCATTTGCTCGCCACAGGCCGCTCCTTCAGAACTAGCAAGCCAGGAACGCTAATCAGCGAAACCGAGCCCTCGGCATTGGTTGTTGCTGAGCTAAGCAACGGCCATCAAATCGGTCTTACCAGAAGCAGGCGGAAAGGACACCAGCTTAATATGGATAGCGAAAAACAGCGAAACTGGGACAAGGTCGCCAGAGAGTTGCCGGTTCAGGTTCTGGATGCGAACTCTTTTCTTCTGTTAGATGGCGGGCCGAAAGCTAGACGCCGGTTTCTCGACTGGGGAGCGTTCCACGTGGAACCTTTATTTGTGGATCAATGGCGCAAAACGCGAAAATGTATCGCGAACCGCAACCTTCTGCTAAGAAAATCAAGCCCTGATCCAGATCAGCTGCGCGCCTGGGATTTGCAGTTGTGCAAGGCTTCGGGTGCTGTTGACATGGCTAGAAGCAACTATTTCAATTGTTTTGTGCCCATTTTCGATCAAGTCTACGAGTCTTTGGCCGCACCCTCGCCTAATGTGCTAAACCTTAGCTATTATCGAGGCTGGGATAGCGACCAAGAATTATCCGAAGTTCTGCGTCATAGCGAAATCACAGATAAGAAATACGGGGCCACCCAGTGCGGGCCCCATCGGGCAGATCTGGTTGTGAAGGCAGGCTCCCGACTAGCCATAGAAACGCTTTCTAGAGGACAGCAGAAAATCTTGGTTAGTGCGCTAAAAATTGCCCAGGGGGTGCTGCTAAGCCAGGCGCTTGATCGGTCTTGTGTTTACTTGGTTGATGATTTACCGGCAGAACTAGACCGTACTAATAGACAAAAAGTGCTGGAAAAGCTGGTGGGTTTGAAGGGGCAGTTATTTGTTACCTGTGTGGATCGTGAAGCGCTTCAGATTTCACCCGCAAATAGCCCTGAAATGGCAACGTTTCACGTGAAACGTGGTACAATAACGGCTTGATTTTCCATTGAATTTACCGATATTAAGGTAAGCAGCCAAGCGGTTCCGCGATGGCCGATTTCCTGAGGTAGTTGTATGTCCAAAGAAGCCCAAACCGAGTACAACTCGGAAAGCATTAAAGTTCTAAAAGGGCTCGATGCTGTCCGAAAACGCCCTGGTATGTTTATTGGCGACACAGATGATGGCACCGGCCTTCATCATATGGTTTTTGAGCTGGTGGATAATTCCATCGACGAGGCCCTGGCGGGCTTCTGTGACGAAATCCGCGTAACAATCCACGTAGGGGAAACCATTACGGTAGCTGACAATGGCCGTGGTGTGCCTACCGAGATGCACAAAGAAGGCGTTTCCGCCGCGGAAGTTATCATGACTGTGCTACATGCCGGCGGTAAATTCGATGATAATAGTTACAAAGTGTCAGGAGGGCTCCACGGGGTGGGGGTTTCGGTCGTAAACGCGCTGTCGGAAGAGCTTAAGCTCACCATTCGTCGCGATAACAAAATCCATGAGCAATACTACAAACATGGGGTCCCCCAGGCCCCTTTGGCGGTTGTGGGAGAGACCAAGAGCACTGGCACCGAATGCCACTTTGAGCCTTCAGGGGAGACTTTTACTAACATTGAATTTCACTACGATATCNTGGCTAAAAAGTTACGCGAGTTGGCATTTCTTAACGCTGGGGTTTCTGTGAGGTTAGCCGACGAGCGATCCGGCAAGAAGGAACTTTACAAATACGATGGNGGCCTTAAGGCCTTCGTGGANTACCTCAACAAGAACAAGACTACAGTGAATAAGCTATTCCACTTTATCTCAGAACGAGATGAAGACGGCGTTACAGTNGAGGTTGCGCTGCAATGGAATGACTCCTACCAGGAAAATATCTTTCCCTANACCAACAATATTCCCCAAAGAGATGGTGGCACCCACTTGGCCGGCTTCCGAGGAGCGTTAACCAGAGTGCTAAAGGGGTACATTGACAAAGAAATGTCAAACCCAAAAGGAAAAGAAGTTGTCATGACGGGAGACGATGCCCGTGAAGGCCTTACAGCGATTATTGCGGTGAAAGTACCAGACCCTAAATTTTCTTCACAAACTAAGGATAAGTTAGTTTCGTCAGAGGTTAAGGCAGTTGTCGAGCAGGAAATGGCATCCCATTTCAATGATTACCTNATGGAGAACCCTCAAGATGCCAAGCTCATTGTCTCTAAGATGATTGATGCGGCCCGAGCCCGGGAAGCGGCCCGCAAGGCCCGGGAAATGACAAGACGCAAAGGAGCGCTGGACATAGCNGGATTACCGGGGAAGCTTGCGGACTGCCAGGAGAAGGACCCAGCTCTCTCTGAAATCTATATTGTGGAGGGAGATTCTGCAGGNGGATCGGCAAAACAGGGAAGAAATCGCAAGAACCAGGCCGTATTACCTCTGAAGGGCAAAATACTTAATGTAGAGAAGGCCAGGTTTGACAAGATGTTAAGCTCTGTTGAAATCGGAACGCTGATTAAAGCCTTGGGGTGCGGGATTGGTAATGAGGAGTTCGATCCCGAAGCACTGCGATACCACAGCATTATTATCATGACTGATGCNGATGTGGACGGATCCCACATCAGGACTCTGTTGTTAACTTTTTTCTTTAGGCAAATGAGAGAGCTTGTAGAAAGGGGACATATTTTTATCGCGCAGCCGCCCCTGTACAAGATTCGCAAAGGCAAGCAGGAGCAATACCTTAAAGANGACATGGAACTTGCTAGTTATCAGACGCAGATTGCGCTGCAAGATGCTAGCTTACACGTAAATACAAAAGCACCAGCGATTGCCGGTGAATCACTGGAGACGCTAGTTAAACAATACAACGAAGCGTATTCCATTATCAGCCGGTTGGCGCGTGTATATCCGACTGAGATTCTTGAGGCGATGATCTTTTCCCGCACATTGCGTGAAGAAGAACTTAAGTCAAAAGCCAAAGTAAGCAAATGGGTTACTGAACTATCAGCAAACCTGGAGAAGNATCACCCAGGAATTGCCAGTAATTANTCACTCAATCTCAACGAAGACCCGGAGCGACACCTGTTTTTGCCCGAAGCCACAATAGATCTTCATGGNCTAGAAAANNCTTATAGTTTCACGCAAGATTTTTTCCATTCAGGGGAGTATCGGGCCATAACCGAATTGGGCGATATGCTAGAAGGGTTAATCGAAGAGGGAGCCTACGTTAAGCGCGGAGATCGCACTCATGACGTCACNAGTCTGGGCGACGCCATCGAATGGGTGACGAATGANGCTATGAAAGGGCATTACCTGCAACGCTACAAGGGGCTGGGCGAGATGAACCCTGATCAGCTTTGGGAAACCACAATGAATCCCGAGACGCGCCGTATGTCACAAGTGACAATCGATGATGCCTTCAGCGCCGACCANNTGTTCAACACTTTGATGGGTGATCAGGTCGAACCGAGACGAGAGTTTATTGAAGACAACGCGCTGGCCGCGGAGAACCTCGATATCTAGGCGGGGCCGTNCTTAAACTGCTGACGGATCCACTGNTCGGCTTGCTCNGTCAATTCGTTAGCGGATTTATCAGTGGTAGCGATTGGCTCACCAATAACAACTGTNATNCNCCCGGGGTATTTGAGAAATGCCCGGGCCGGCCAACAGTCTCCGGCGTTGTGAGCGATNGGAACNATGGGTGCTCCTGCCGNGNCAGCCAGCTTACCACCGCCTCTTGAGAAGCGGCGAATTTCGCCTGCTTTAGACCTGGTTCCTTCGGGGAACACAAAGATCGAAATTCCTTCCCTGATTCGAGCCACACCCTGGGTTAATAATGACTTGCCGGCTTCCCGTGGCTGGCTGCGATCAATTGCAATGGGTTTTTGCAGGCGAAGGGCCCAGCCCCAGAAAGGAATGCGTAACAATTCCCGCTTCAAAATAGGAGAAACCGGAAATTTTATTGTATAGAACAAAAAGGTTTCCCAGCTGCTTTGATGATTCGAAAGAATAACAATCGGGCCGTCCGGGATGTTGTGCTTACCTAAGACCGTATATCTGACACCGCAGGTGAGCCAGAGCCACTTCAGTATCGCGTTACACCAACCAGATGCGATTACATGTCGGCCCTTTTCGGGCGTAACTGGAAATACCAGGATAAAAAAGCTACAAATTATAATGGTGGCTGATATGTAACCCACATAGAAAACCAACGAACGCAAAAATAGAATTGGGAGGCTATTCATCAGTTTGCAAAATCACATCTTTT